>JAURZP010000004.1 GCA_030653335.1 Methanoregula sp.
AGGAAGAAGATACCGGCAGTGAGGAGGTAGGCAATATATTTCCTTCCCGCACGCCGGGCATCTTCGGTCTCCGCATGGACCACGAGCGGATAGGTTGAAAGGGTGAGGATCTCGTAGAAGATGAACATGGTGAGCAGGTCAGCGGAGAATGCGATGCCCAGCGCCGCTGAGATGGCAACGGCAAAACAGAAAAAGTATCGCGTGAGGCCATGCTCTTTGTGCGCCCGCATATACCCGATGGAATAGAAGGAGTTCATCACCCAGAGACTTGAGGAAGTGAGGGCGAATATCAGCGCAAAGGCATCCGCCCGGAAGGAGATTGACAGTCCCGGGAGGATTTCGAGAAGGGTGAATCCCGGTTCGTTCCCCGAAAGAACCGAAGGGAGGAGGGAGAGAACCGTGGCCAGTGTTGCAAAGGATGCAATAATAGTCCAGCCTTCCCGTATGCTCTCATGGTGGCGGAACACGAGGATCAAAATCGAAGCAATGGCCGGGATTGCAACCGCAAGCGCCGGTACAAACGAGGTTACTTCCATCCGATCAGGTGCCTCCGAGAAGTCTTGTCACCGATGGTTCGATGACCTCTAAGGGGATCGTGACAAAGATGCCGCACAGGATACAGGCTGAGGCAAGTACGAGGATGGGGATGAGCATGCTTGCGGGAGGATCGTTTGCACCTGCAACAGCAGCCTGGTGTGCCATGTCAGGATCCCTGAAATACATGTACTCAATGACCCGCCAGGAATAGATCGCCGTAAGAAGGCTGCCTGCGAGAATAATAACGACAAAGAACCACTGGCCGGATTCGAGTGCGCCCAAGGCGATGAACCACTTGCTCATGAAACCTACCGTTGGAGGTAAGCCGATCATCGATGCCGTAGCAATGAAGAATGCAACTGCCGTAAGAGGCATTGTCCGGGAAATGCCTTTGAGATCCTCAATGGTCCTGAACCCAGTAGAATAGATAAACGCCCCAGCCACCATGAAGAGGCATCCTTTCATCACGGCATCGCTCAGGATATAAAGAATTCCTCCGGTCATAGCTGCACTGTTTGCGATCCCAATTGCGAGAATAATATATCCCATCTGGCTTACGCTCGAATAGGCAAGCATCCTCTTGAGATCGGTCTGGGTGATGGCCAGCACCGATCCTACGATGATTGCGATCGCCGCAATCCAGCAGAACAATTCCATGACGGGGATTTCCATGATGATGAACGCGGGAGTAAATACGGTAAACAGGATCCGTATGAGTGCGTAGACCCCGACCTTGGACATCACGGTAGCGATAAGAGCGCTGACCGCGGAAGGGGCATAGCTGTAAGCATCAGGGAGCCAGAGGTGAAGAGGAAAGAGGGCAGTCTTGATACTCAGGCCGACAATGAAGAAGATAAAGGCGCACTGGATTATAGTAGACCCGTACAGGGGAGGGAGAAGGCGGGCGAGATCTGCCATGTTGAGGGTTCCTGTGGCTATGTACAGATAGCCGATCCCAATGAGAATGAAACACGCAGAGACCGATCCCATAATCAGGTAATTGAAACTGGCGAAAATGGCCTTTTTCTCTCTCCCCGAGGCCACAAGAGCATACGCAGCAAGGGAAGAGATCTCAAGGAAGACGTAGAGATTGAAGAGATCCCCGGTGACTGCTATGCCGCAGACTCCTGCAATAAGAAGGAGGAAGACCGTATAGAATCCCACGATTTTCTTCTCCTCGATCTCGTCAACAATGCACCGTCTGGAGTACATGCAGCAGAGCAGGCTCAGGAAGAGAAGGACGACAAGGACAAAACCGTTCAGCGGGTCTATGACGTACTCGATGCCCCACGGGGGAAGCCAGTTGCCAAGGTTGTAGTGCAACGGGCCGGTCTTCATCACCTGATAAAGAAGCATCAGTGAGATGCAGAACTGGATGCAGATCGTTACCATCGCGATCGGGAAGCAGAACCTGCGCTTCACCCATCCTGCCAGAAGGGTTGTATATGCCCCCAGCATGGGGATGATCACAACGAGGATCGTCAGGTGATCGGGAATCAAGTCTTTTCCTCCTGCACCAGAAGTTCGTCCTCTTCAATTGTTCCATAGGTTTCATAGATCCTGATAATCAGGGCAAGTCCAACCGCAGTCGTGCTCACCGCTACGACAATTGCAGTCAGGATCAGGACGTGAGGAAGCGGGTTTACATACACCGTTCCCGGATCAGACATCAGGATGGGTGCAGTCCCGCCAGTCACCTCTGAACTTGAAATATAGAAAAGAAAAATCGCCGTCTGGAAGATATTGAGACCGATGATCTTCTTGATAAGGTTACTCTTGGCAATCATTGCATAGAGGCCGATGAGCATAATGATCACCGCCATGTAAAAGTTGTAGCGCAGGAAGAACGACTGAAAAAAAGTCTCGATCATCACATATCCTCTTTCACAGCAATATCATAAAAGATAGAAGTCATTACCGCCATGACGGTAATACCGATACCGATCTCTACTATCTCTGCCATCAGGCCACGGGTTGCCGCACTGTCCAAAGGAAGCGGGATGAAAGAATATCCTAAAAAATTCCCCCCAAAAACAATGCAGAGGACCCCTATACCTGCGTAAAGATACAACCCGGTGCAGCTGAGCAGTGTGTTAGCCTTCTCAGAGATTCTTTGTCGTGCATCTGAAAGCCCGAACGCGATCCCGATCAGAATGAAGGAGGATGCAAAGATGACGCCGCCCTGGAAGCCACCGCCTGCACCTGAAGCGCCATGGATAATGACATACAGGGCAAAGATCTGGATGAACGGTACGATGAGCCGGCAGACCGTCCGTATTACGACATCCTGCTTCACAGTCGCCCACCTCGCCGTAAGAGGAGGAGCACCGCGACACCGGCCGTAAAGATGACCGTGAGTTCCCCCAGGGTATCATAACCCCGGTAATCTGCAAGAATGGCCGTGACCATGTTGGGGGTGTCGGTCTCATTGCAGGCCTCTTTGATGTACCGGTCCGCTACATAGTTTTACGCCGGCGCATCCGGATCACCAAATCCCGGTATGTCTCCTTCAGCCCATATAAGAAGGAATCCGACCAGCAGGACCGAGACAAGCGCCCACGTTTTCAATCCTTCGACCTCCTCGTTGTTCTGGAAAGCGCAGCGATGAAGAGCACGGTAGTTATCCCCGCTCCGACAGCAGCTTCGGTGAAACTCACATCCACCGCGTTCATCTCTGCCCAGAGCACTGCCATGATCAGGGAGTAGACGCTGAGGATTACAACAGCAGAGAGCAGATTTCGTACAGTTATCGCTGCAATGGCACAGAGTATCAGAAATAAGAACAAGGCGAAGTTGAATTCCCAGATCATTGTCGTTCACCCCCGCGTTTCCAGGGAACGATCTTCAACACATATGCCGCCCGCACAATCGCATGGGTAGCAGTAGGGGATAGTACATAGATGAAGAGGATCAGCAGGAGGAGTTTGACTGCATCAAACGTGAAACCTTCATAGATGATAAAACCCAGCAGGATCAGAGCCTGTCCTACCGTGTCACACTTACCTGATGCATGGGCACGGGTATAAACGTCCGGCAACCTGATGAGCCCGACCGGTCCGGCTATCATGAAAAAAAGCCCAAGAACGATCAGGAGACCGGTAAGCAGATCCCAGGGAGCAATCATCAACAGACACTCCCTTTCTCAAGATATTTGGCCATTGCAAGGGTAGCGATGAAATTGATCATCGCATAGGCAACGGCGATATCTAAAAAGATGCCCCTGCCATAGATATATCCGATTATGACAAGCAGGACGATGGTCTTTGTACCGATAGTGTTGGCTGCGATGAGCCGGTTGCATGAGCCCGGGCCCACAATCACGCGATAGAGGCAGAGAAATATCGTGCAGATAAGTACCAGGCCGGTAACGGTGAATATATCGATCATGGTGCATCCAGGAATATGCGGGCGACCCTCTTTTCTATGGTCCTGTCATCAGTGAGATCACGGGCAGTATCTGAAGTGAGTGCATGGACTGTGTAGGTCCCTCCATTGACATCGATAGTAATTGTACCGGGGGTGAGGGTGATGGAATTTGCCAGTACCGTGCGGGCAATGTCATCTGTGAGAGGGGTCTCAAAAGTGATGATCTGCGGGTCAATAGGCATATGCGGGTGGAGCACCCGGTATGCAACATCGGACCCTGCCCGGAGAATCTCAATAAAGAGCCATCCGCAATAGAAGGAAAACCGGAGTAATTTGAAAACTCCACCTTTCTTTTGTTTTGTTATCAGGGAGTCATATGACAGGAAAGTAACAATCGCTGAACAGACCGCCCCCGCTATAAGATGAAATGCATCCAGGTACCCGGATAACAGTATCCAGAAGGCAAACAGTACACAGAAGGTGATACACTGCCTGAACACTTTCTCCTTATCCATCATATGAACAATTCCATATAGTGCAATAATAGTATCATCGGAATCTGTTATGAACTTTAACTACGCATGGGTTTCAGGTTATGATCTACACGCTGTGTAGAGAGGGAATTTATCATTGTGATCATGCGATGATATCAAGAAGGTACCTGTTACACCTTTGAAAAACCATTGAAACATCATGCTTGAATTGCAATGATTGTTGCTGTGATGGAAAGGAATCACGGCCTTTTTAAAGGAACATGTCGGCCCGGCCGGAAACACGTTTCCTTTCCGATTCTATGAGTTTTTTGGAAGAAAACCTTTATGAATTTCCCAGAATCTGATTGCGGTGCTCTCTCTATTATATGATTATTTTGGTGGCGGGTGAGAGTTTCCCCCCAAGGATGATTTGGAACAAGGGGCAGACAGATTTCCCTATTGCTCTTATTCAGGCAGCCGGGTGATTTTCTCATTCCATGGCACCCACTTAAATAACGGGAATGCCATGTATATTTCAAAGAGCGTTGACATGTTTGAAAAAATACTTCTGCCAACTGATTTTTCTCCCGATTCGCAGAGAATCCTTGAATATGTATGGGATATTCCCGGCGTGAGAAAAGTTACTCTTCTCCATGTAGTCGAAGCCCACACCCCATTGCAGCGGGAATTGGATCAAGGCCCGCAGACAAAAAATCCCCAGATCCTCTTAGATGAAAACCGGAAGGTGCTGGAGAAGGCCGGGGTAGCGGGAGACCTCGCTGTCGAAACCATGGTAAAAACGATCATCCAGGGCGATTTACCGTTCACGATTCTTGAGACTGCCGAAACAGAGAAGGTATCGTTAATTATGGTAGCAGCCCGCGCGAAGAATACTGATGCTACCATCCTGACTGGCAGCGTATCAGCCAACGTTATCCGCAGTGCAAAGGTTCCCGTACTCCTCCTGAGATTCCCCCCACAATCCGGGGCCATGGACGATCACCGTAATCTTTTTTCCTGTGTACTGGTGCCGGTGGATTTCTCAAAACCCTCGGAGCAGACTCTTGCGCTGGTAAAAGGCATTCCAGATGCAGAGCGTGTCATCCTCCTGCATGTTGTTAATAATGAGAAATCTGATACGAACCAGGCATCAGTCCAGACCGCAGTTCAGGCAGCCCGGCAGAGACTGGAAATTATCCGGAAAGACCTTGCTGCTGCCGGCATCCCGGCAGAAGTCCGTGCCTGTGTCGGGTATGCTCCCGATGAGATCAGTGCAACCGCTGAACGGGACAATGTCACGCTGATCCTGATGAGCCCGCATGGTGAAGGCTGGACACGGAGCCTCAGGACCCTCTTCATCGGGAGCACCACCAGTGCGGTCATACGCAGAGTACACCGGCCAGTCCTGGTTACCGCAGGTCAAATGACAGCACGAGGCAAAGGAGATGCAGGCTTATAGAAACGTTTTGCACTAACTCATTTCATCTTCAGGTATGATGAGAATATTTGTAATTATCGGTGCGGACTGATACGCTCATCGATGAGGAGACATGACTATGGACTCGGGGGAACTGATTCCTGCCATTAATGCCGGACCAAAAACGCCGGTCTGGGAACGGTGGCCGGTACTCAGTATATCAGCTCCTTACTCATGATAGAAGAAATTGCCCTGTTTGCTTTTCTTATTCTCGTTGTATAGATTATCGCCAAAAAGTTACAGGAAGATTTCCTGCGATCTGGCGTTCCTTTGGTTTCTTTCAGGTTTCCTGCATGGTCCGGATAGCCATAACCGGTCTCTTTGTCCTTCGCACTACGGTGAACGTGGTACTTCCGAGCAGCATCTCCCGTAGCCAGTCCGTGCCATGAGCATTCATCGCTATAAGTGATACATTGTCTTCTTCTGCTACGGACAGGATCATTTCTGTCGGATCACCGACACGGACATGCGATGTTGCTGCAACACCGGCAGCAGTAAGATCCTTTTGTATTTTTGCAAGTCGGGCCTGGGCATTTGCAACGCAATCATTGATCTCTGGTTTGGATTCTGCACGGCTTACTACATGCAGGAGTACGATCTTTTTCATTCCCTCAAATGCTTTTAAAACCGATATCACATCATCGGCGGGTTTTGAAAAATCCGTTGGTACAAGCACATTTGAAAACAGGGGGTTGTGGGTTGCCGACCCGGTACACGAAACCGGATCCGGGCGCATGGTAAGAACACTCATCGTGGCATTGCGGAGTACGGTTGAAGACACACTACCCAGCAACAGTTCCTGAACCGGATTCATTCCCCGGGCACCAATGATGATCAGGGACACATTATGGCTTTCAGCGGCTTCAACGATCGCCTGGGGGACACTTCCCTGCGTTATTACATTTGCAATAACATCAACACTGGTAATAACTGTTAATCCGAGCTTCTCAAGATACTCTTTTTTCTCTGCCAGGAGGATCTTTATATTCTCGATATGGGGGTCATGTGTCCATCCGTGCCGTGAAGGTGCCGTCGCATCAACGATGTGCAGGAGCACCACTTCCTTTATGCCGGGGATTTCTGCAATATGTTCGAGAATTTTTTGCGAGTTCGGGGAAAAATCCAGGGCAACCAGTACTTTTTCAAACATGTACCTCTCCAATTCAGTAATACCGTTGGAAGATATAAAAAAAGATCACTTAAAAACAGACAAGAATCCCAATGAAGAAGAAAGGTCTGGGCAAACCGCTGGCGCAAAAGAGCATCGCGACAAGCCAGGGACGTCATCCTACCAAGGGGAAACTCTGGAAAGCAGCGAAGTGATGTGAAGCGAGCCGGAGCTTCAGCGAGGACGAGGAAACATGACCGGGCGTCACCGGCAGGTCGAGAACCGCAGCAGGGAATCGCCTCCAGCGTCGCACGCTTCGCACGAATTCGCCGTGCAAAGCCCCGCTCCGCGACCGGCAACTGATCACCATCGTTGTCAAGCCCTCTTCAGGTACATCGTTGACCCTTTGCAGGGTTACTCGTTCTTATCATCATCAATGGCATTTTGCCATGGCCGAATTAGCCATGGTTTCCTTAAACGATTCAAAGAAACCGGACCCTTGCCGTGCGGGTCCTCTTTATCCTCCAGCGGATACCAAAAAACCGGTGATTATTTTATCATTGCCGGTCTGCGCTTTAAGGTTGTGGATATGGATGGAAACCGGATTGACAAGGTGCTGGTCATGTGGATCCCAGCTCCTGCATCTCAATGAATCGTGTCATTCACGAAAGGGCCGGATCCATTGCCGGATGGTTATCAGTATCGAAAAAAAATCAAAAAAAAAATCTGGATAAAAAAGTAGGTGATTTTGCCTCCCCTGCCCGTAATCAGCCACCCAATCCTTTATTGGGCGGCATATCCTAATATACCTGAAATGGATCCGCTGTTTGGCCTCATTGATTTCGTCATCCACTTCGATCATTACCTGCCCGGCATCATCGAGACCTATGGATTCTGGACTTACCTGATCCTGTTCGCCATTATCTTTTTAGAAACCGGGCTTGTCATCATGCCGTACCTCCCGGGTGATTCGCTTTTGTTTGTTGCAGGGGCACTTGCCGGGGCCGGATACCTGAATATCGAGATCCTTATCATCAGTCTCTTTATTGCTGCAGTGCTGGGAGATACGGTGAACTACTGGATCGGCCACTCGGCCGGTATGAAAGTACTGGAACGAAAGTGCAGTTTTGTCAAGAGGGATCATCTCGACATGACTCGTACCTATTTTGAAAAGTACGGAGGACTGACGATTGTCATCGCCCGTTTCGTGCCGTTTATCCGGACGTTTGCACCGTTCCTTGCCGGGGTGGGAAAAATGGATTACCGCTGGTTCCTTACGTATAATGTTGCCGGGGCTGCCCTCTGGATCCTCACCTTCCTCCTTGCCGGCTACTTCCTTGGCAGCATGCCAATTGTGCAGGATAATTTCAGTTTCATCATCTATGCCATCATCGGAATCTCGCTCCTTGCTGTCGGTTCCATCATCTACAATATCCTGCGGGGGACCTGCCTGATAGACACCGATGAAGGAAAGTCATCGTGAAGGAGATTCTCACCAGGGGATTGTTCCGCTCCATAAAGGCCCCGTTAGGGGAATACGGATACATCAACGGGATTGACATAACCAATTACTATTTGAATCACCCTGGCGCATGGTACTAATTATGCAATGGAAACGCGACTGGGGTCTTACCGCCAGGGTCTGGTTTACGGGGCTGCTGCTCCTACTCCTGTACCTGGTGTTCATGACCATACTCCTGGCTTTCGGTGTCGGGTACTGGCTCATCATTCTCCTTGCCGTAGGGATGGGACTCGTCCAGTACTTCTTCTCGGATAAGATGGTGCTCTGGTCTACCGGGGCACGGATCATCGATGAGACCGAATATCCCGGGTTGCACCGGATGGTTGAAAAACTCTGCAAAGAAGCAGATCTTCCCAAACCACGGATCGCCATCATGCAGAGCCCGGTACCGAACGCATTTGCTACCGGCAGGAGCCCGAAGCATGCGGTTGTAGCCTGCACCGACTCAATCATGCGACTCCTCAAACAGGACGAACTTGAAGCAGTCCTCGCCCACGAGCTGGCACACGTCAAGAACCGGGATATCCTGACCATGACGCTTGCCAGTTTCATCGCGATGATCGCATCGATGATCATGCAGAGTTTCTTCTTCTCTGCATTACTTGGAGGGCGTGAACGCGGCGGTGGCTGGATTGTCGTCTGGATTGTCTCGATCATCGTGTATGCAGTGAGTACGCTGCTGATCCTCGCCCTCTCGCGGTACCGTGAATTCGCCGCGGACCGGGGCAGTGCCCAGATCACGGGGAACCCCCGGGCGCTCGTATCAGCCCTCAAGAAGATAAGCGGGCGGATAGATGCAGTACCTGCGGAATACAAGGAAAAGATTGAGGGAGCAAACGCATTCTTCATCATTCCCGCACTCTCGGGCAATTCCTTCATGGAACTCTTATCCACGCACCCGCCGCTTGAGAAGCGGATCGCCAATCTTGAGAAAGTAGAGGCCGAACTCCACGGATACTAACATTTTTTCCCGGTTCGGTCTGTGTCAGTAGGTTTACCCAAAAATCCTTAACCCCCCTGTTTTACCCCAATACCCCTGTCGTCTGGAGCATCTCTTGAAATCCCATGGGTTTCTCAAATCTCATACTTTCGGGATTCATCCTTCGAAGAACTGTGTTCTTCTGATGCTTCATTTTCCAAGAGAGATCCGCCCACCGGAGAAAAAGCGGCCATCATATTTTCGTTCCGGCAGCCTTTCCATGGGCCGGATGGGCAAAATGAGGTAGCGAAAAACACCTTGATTCAATGCCCTTTGGCGGGCTTTAGGAGGGGTGTATTTCTGCCGCATTTTGTCAAACAGCGCGTGAAACAGGCGTATTTTCCACAAGACCCGAAACGGACGGTTTTACGGGGTTTTCCGGTACAATACCGTACTATCGGAAATAGAAAAAGGAGCCTGAAATCGATGTATTCAGGTTTGACCTGCATCATGAATAAAAAGGAAGATAACCTACAATAAATGACAATTGTGATTCATATTAAAGGGCCCTGTAAGAAAAAGTGACCCCTAATGAGAAATTATCGCATATTTTTCCAGGACTTCTGCTTCTAACAGGATAATAGTTAGAGAAGCGAGGACCTGACCAACTATTGAAGAGCAGTTTTCCGGAGGATATGAGTGATTGCAATCAGCCTTATCCCACAATTACATCAGGATTGACATTATGATTAGCGAATTCATCACAACGTATTACATTGATCCCATCCGCTACGGTCAACCGTACAATATTGTGGACACCCTGACGTATGCCGTCATTCTTATTGTTGCGGTGTTTCTTATCTACCGCTGGATTGACCGGACCGGCTTTCCGGTAGACGGGAAGTTTGTCCTTGCCACAGTTCCGTTCGTCATTTTTGGCGGACTCCTGCGGGTTGTTGAGGACACCGGTTTCATCACTTCCGATCTCCATCTCCTTCTCGTTACGCCGCTGATTTTCTTTGTGATGTTCTTTTTCACCATCGCGGCATTGTTCATTTCACGGACGCTTGAACGAGCCGGGATAATCGCCTCGTATCATACCGGTTACGCCGGTATCGGGGCGATAAGTTGTATTCTCGCAGCCGCATTCCTGGCATGGTTCGGGTTTACCTATACGCAGGTCTCTGTCAGCATCCTTCTCATCATCCTTGCACTTGCCATCGTCACGTCCTGCGCAGTCTGGGGATTCATGCGGTACGTAATCAAATGGGAATATGCAAGCGATCCGCTGTATTGCGTGCTGATCTTCGGCCAGCTGCTGGACGCAAGCGCAACGAGTTATGGCATTGACCTGCACTCCATAGTATATACCGAAGCGCATGTTGTCGGGGGCGCCCTGATTGCATGGACCGGAACGGCTTTTTCCATGTTCCCGCTGAAACTCGCAGTCCTGTTTCCCGCAGTATACATCCTCCAGCTCTACCGGAAGGAAGCCCCGCCGGTCCTCTGGCACCTGATCCTGCTTGCCATGATCATTGTGGGATTCGGGCCGGGTGTGAGGGGTATGGTCAGGATGGTATTGTTCATCTGATCCATCCCTTTTATTATGCAGATCCTGCTTAGTACTCACTATGATTCCGGTTGTTCTCCATAAGGGCGAAAAGAGTGAGTGAATACATCACCTGACCCCATCGCTCAAATGTTTTTTGGAAATGCGGTATCTCGTGAAACCGATTTTTTACCCAACCATACGTACTGGAGGAAAATTGTCCTCGGGCAACAACCAAAATTTTATTGATCTGGTGTTCTGATTCATGGGTTAATCCTGAACGGATTACCGGAACCATACCCGGTGAACTGTTAGTACAGAGAAATATTGGCAACATTGTCCCATTACAGGACTGGAATTTTGCTACTGTTCTCGAATTTGCCTTAATGAAACTCAGGGTGGAACACATCATTATCTGCGGGCATTCAGACTGCGGTGCGATAAAGGCGCTGGATAACGAAAAGGACTGTGATTACTATATCTCGATCTGGCTGAACAATGCAAAGGAAGCAAAAGACCGGCTTGACGTAAAAATCAAAAAACCCGAAACCCATGAAGAGATCAAGAAACGATACCGGTTGATTGAACTGGAAAAGATCCTGCTCCAGATGGAACACCTGAAAGCACACCCTCTGGTGAAAAAAACGATCAAAGAACGTCCGTTTCCTTTCACTGCCTGTATTTCGATCTCATGAACGGGAAACTTTCGCGGGTTGACTAAAGGAAATGCTTTTTTTTTTAAGTTCTGTAGAATTTCTGCCCGGACCTTAACCCCCCATGAGGTCCATCCAATAAAAACCGAATTCTACATGATTAATTATTTATAATCGCTGGGAGAACAATCATTAATGTACCTTCTCATCAATCCCGGTGACATCATATCCCGGCGGGTACGTGCCGCACTGACTAAGCGGCAGCTCTTTTTTCAGTAAGTAATAATCTGGAAATTTTGTAACGACAAACTACGGAACATGTAAGAGTGTTCTGACTAAAATTTCAGGTGCATCATGGGTATGATTTCTGATAAAATGGCTGATGAATGGGATAGTGCCCTCCCAAAAACGGATGGGATCTACTGCCTCATCGAAAAAACAATGGATAGCAGGAGTCCAAAAGTGCGGATCTGGGCAATCACAGCACTCGGAAAGAGCGGTGATCCCCGTGCGGTCAGGTCTCTGATTGACTGCTGCCAGGACCAGGACCCGGAGATCCGGCTTCGTGCGATTGAGGGACTGCAAAGCCTGAGAAGCGGTCGTGCAGTAAGTGTGCTTATCGACCGCCTCAGGGATAAGGAAGAACTGCCCGAAACCCGGCAGCGGGCCGCAGCTGCGCTCGCCACCATCAGAAGTTTCGGCGCAATCCGGGAACTGAATGAACGGCACGCAGATACTGATGAAGATAGTGCGTTGCGCACCTTCATCGGCGGGGAACTGGAGCGGGTGCACCAATGGTAAGTACTGGTGTCACTACGGCACCAGTTCATTCTTTTCCCAAATCAGGTTCTTCGCTCATCATCGCACGTACAGTCGCGGATCATCGATGGACTCCAAAGGGAATGCAGACCCCCGATTTCCGTGCAGTTCCCCCGATCGAATGTCTGAAAGGTCCTTATGATCTGAATTGCCCACTGAGGTTGACCCGTGTACACTAAACCTCCTCACAAAATCAGCATCACGGATACAACACTCCGGGATGCCCACCAGTCGCTCATGGCAACCCGGCTCCGGACCGAGGACATGATCCCTCTCGCACGGGAACTTGATACCTGCGGGTTTTTTTCAGTTGAAGCATGGGGAGGCGCCACCTTCGATACCTGCATACGGTTCTTAAATGATGATCCCTGGGACCGTCTCCGATCCCTCAAGGCTGAACTGAAACAGACACCCATCCAGATGCTGCTCCGGGGACAGAACCTTGTCGGGTACCGTCATTACCCGGACGATGTTGTCGACAAATTCGTTACAGCAGCTCACAAAAACGGTGTTGATATATTCCGGATCTTTGATGCCCTCAATGATATCCGCAACATGACGCAGTCGATGAAGCAGGTCAAGAATGTCGGCGGACACTTACAGGGAACCATATCCTACACAACAAGCCCGGTCCACAACACGGGTACATTCATCGAGATGGCCCGGGACCTCTACTCTCACGACTGCGATTCCATCTGCATCAAGGATATGGCCGGGCTCATCATGCCACAAGCCACACGGGATCTGATTACAGGCATCAAAAAAGCAGTGGATGTTAAGGTCGGCCTGCACAGCCATTGCACGAGCGGGATTGCCCCCCAGAGTTACCAGGCTGCGATCGATGCCGGTGTTGATATTCTCGATACCGCAATGTCCCCGTTCTCCATGGGTACGTCCCAACCGCCCACCGAGAGTGTTGTTGCGTCTCTCATTGGTACATCACGAGACACCGGCATTGACCTGATCAAACTTCGTGATGTCCGGAATACCTGCATGCAGATCCGCAAAAAATATGCCGGCCTGATCAACCCGATATCGGAACGGGTAGACAGTGATGTCCTCATCTACCAGCTTCCCGGCGGAATGATCTCAAACCTTGTATCCCAGTTGCAGGAACAGGATGCACTCAACCGGATGGATGAAGTGCTTGCAGAAATACCAAGGGTCAGGGAAGAACTAGGATATCCACCGCTTGTTACCCCCACCAGCCAGATTGTCGGGACGCAGGCGGTGCTCAATGTGCTGGCTGGTGGAGAGCGATACAGAACGGTGACACAGGAAGTAAAGGACTATGTCCGTGGACTCTATGGCAAATCTCCTGCACCGGTAAACGAAGTGATCCGGAGATTGATTATCGGGGATACAGAAGTTGTTACCACCCGTCCTGCCGACCTGCTCGAACCCGCGTATGAAAAGATGAAAGCAGAAGCAGTGAAAGCCGGCCTGATAAAAAAAGAGGAGGATGTGCTCACCTGCATACTGTATCCGGCTATTGCCCCGGCATTTCTTAAAGGTGAGAAAACGCAGGAAGAGATCCCAAAAAAGCATGCTGTGACAAAACCCGCAGCCGATATGCCCAGCCAGATGGAAGTGGAGGTGGACGGCGAGGTCTTCTCGGTCCGTATTGTATCTGTTGGCGGGAGTAAAGTTGCCGTGGCTGGCATTACACCACAGAAGATCCCAAGGGGAGATGTTGCCGGGGGAATCAGGAGTAATATGCAGGGTATGGTGCTCAAGCTCATGGTCAACCGGAGTGCAGCTGTCAAGAAAGGAGATACCCTGTTGGTCCTCGAGGCAATGAA
>JAURZP010000023.1 GCA_030653335.1 Methanoregula sp.
GTCATTAGGAGGGTCTCCCCCCGATAACATTCTTCTCCCATAATTCCCCGACCGAGTAGTCCTCAAGCCATGACTCGAATTCTTCCGGTTTGAGCCGTTCGATCACCGTTGCCTGATTCCTGCGATTGACAACAAGCAGATCTTCGAGGCTGAAACAGTTAACAAGCGGGACGGACTGCGTTGAAATGATGATTTGCGTCCTTGTTGCAGCACTTTTGATGAGTGCCGCTAATGTGTTGATCGCATACGGGTGCAATCCTAATTCCGGTTCATCAATAAGAATTGTTGATGGAATATTGGGTTGAAGCAATAACGTTGTGAGACAAATGAAACGCAATGTTCCATCCGAGAGATGATATGCAAGGAATGGATAATCCGATCCCTTTTCACGCCATTCAAGCTGAATCTTGTTCTCATTTTCCGGCATTGGCCGAAGAATAAAATCATCAAAAAATGGAGCGACAAGCTGGATTGTATCACGGATTTTCTGGTAATGATGATTGTGAGTCTTTTTCAGGCTATAGAGATATGCTGCAAGATTTGCGGCATCGGGCCGCAGGTAAAAATTATCATTCAAATCACCGATGCGCTTGACGGGGGCTGTGTCACTGGTATCATGGAAGTGGTACACTCGCCAGCTCGTAAGATATTTCAGAACATATTTCGCGATTCTGCCTGTTTTCTGGTCTTGGGCCATAACCGGCAACAGGCTTTCCAGATGTCCGCTGCCAAGGGGTTTTTCATATGGACGGTCGGGATATCGTGCCCTGTCATGGAAACAGGTGTTTTCCGCTTCAAAAATCAGTGAACCATCAAGTGTCGGGACAAGGAAGCACTCGTAGATATTGGACTCCCCGTTTGATCCAAAATCCAGTTCAATGACGATCTTTTCCGTGTGCTTCTGCCCGTAATAGAGAAATGAGTCTGCTCCCCCGGCTCGTTTTACATAAAAATTCAGGTTCCTTTCGGTTATCTGGTTCAGGAATTTGAAAATCGAGATAAAGTTAGTTTTCCCCGATCCATTTGCACCGATAAGTACATTGAGTGAATTGAGATCGAGATCGAGAGACTCTATTGATTTATAGCCTCGGATTTTAATTTTTGACAGGGTCATAATCAACCGGTGATGATACTAAATTACTTATCGAAATCATAAATCAGTATCGCTATCAACTCGAGCCAGGTGTGTGTTCATTCTTATGATCTCGTGTAAAGGGGTCGAGAAAACCCTTACCTTTAGTCACTGGATGAATCGAACCCCTTTACCCGAGATCATAAACTCACCGGCAGTTTAAAAACAAAAAGTTATGAATTTTATCCTAAAAACGCCCACATGTACTGGGAGTCGTCAGCACACGAAAAAAACCATGCGCACACTGGCAGAACTGGCACAGGAAGGGACAATCACCCCGCAGATGCACAACGTTGCCCGGACCGAGGGCATAGCACCTGAAACTATTAGCGAAGGAATTGCGGTAGGAAGTGTGGTGATCATGCAGCGCGGTAAGCGGTGCACCGGCATAGGAAAGGGCTTGTCAACCAAGGTCAATGTCAATCTCGGCACATCATCTAACAGGGTTTGCCTTGAAGACGAGATCCAAAAAGCAAAAATCGCTGAGGCATTCGGGGCTGACACCATCAGCGATCTTTCGATGGGTGGCGATATTAACGCGATACGAAAAGAGATTTTTTCTCACACCACACTTCCCATCACCACTGTTCCCATCTACCAGTCTGTAGTAGAAAATGGCCTGAAGCGGATGACTGCTGATGACATCATGGCCACGCTCAGGATGCAGGCAGAACAGGGCATCAGCTCGGTAGTCATCCACGGTGTCAGCAGCGAAATGCTTAACGAACTTAAGAAGAGGAAACGGCTGCTTGGCATGGTCTCAAAAGGCGGCTCTATAACCAGTGCGTTTATGTTGATGAACCAGTGCGGGAATCCGTTCATTGAACATTTCGATGAGGTGCTCTCTGTTTGCAGGAAGTACGATATCGTACTCTCTCTTGGCAATACCGCCCGGAGCGGGTGCATCCATGATCGAAGGGATCGTATGCAGCTTGCCGAGATCCGGCAGAATGTTGATCTCGCAAATCGTGCCCGTGCTGCCGGTGTGCAGGTGATCATCGAAGGGGCAGGGGGCCATATCCGCAGTGATCGTATCGCACCGATGGTGAAGTATTAC
>JAURZP010000028.1 GCA_030653335.1 Methanoregula sp.
GCGTTCACGTTCTCCGATGAGATCAGCCTGTATTTCACACAACTTCCGTTCAGCGGGAGGGTGGAGAAGATCGATTCTGTGGCCGCATCGTTTGCTGCAAGTTCGCTCACCCTCGCCCTGGGAGGTACCTCGCTGCTCTCCTTCGATGCACGGGTGATCCCGGCAACACCGGCCTTTGCCATGGAATATTTAGCCAACCGGCAGAACGAGGCATGGCGCAACCACATCAACGGCTACTGCCAGCAGGTGCTGATCGAAGAGGGGATGAACGGAAAGAAAGCCGCCGAGCATCTCAAGGGACTCCCCTCAAAAGCACTCCACGAGATGATGCATGTGCGGGGTTTTAATCTCGCCATGACACCGGCCTGGCAGCGTCGTGGCGTGCTGGTGTACAAGAAACTCACCGAGAAGGAGGGGTTCAACCCGATAACAAAAGAGATGGTGGTTGCCGAACGGAGCGCAGTCACAGTGGACAAGGATCTTCCGCTGTTTACGAGCGAGGAAGGGAAAGTGTTTTTAAGAAAGTTATTGGGCGATTAATCGTTCGCCTTTGAGATCCCGATCGTCATCGCAACGCCTTCAACATCCCAGTCTTTCACCATCTCGTATGATTTTGCCGCAGCACCGTTGTTATGGATCGCGAGCTCCCGTGCCCGCACCTCTTCCATAATTCCAGTACGCCATGAGCCCTGTATCAGGGCACAGATCCGTTCATCGGCAACAGCGGCATCGGCCACAATGAAATCCTCGACTGCAAGATCAAGTTGCTTGCGCATCTCGTTGATGCGGCGGATCACTTCACGGGCATAACCCTCTGCTTCGAGCTCCGGTGTCAGCTGCACATCCACGTACACAGAGGCATCCGGCATCGGGGCAGAGAACACTTCGGGAGGTAGCTGCTCGGCAAACGTGACATGATCAGCACCGATATCGAAGACTGCATCTCCGTTTCCGAGTTTCACGGTCCGCCCGGCACTGATCTCTGCCTTGAGCAGATTGCCATCAGCAGTTTCTATGAGCGTTTTTACCGCAAAGGAGTTCTTGCCAAACCCTTTGCCGAGTGCCTTCATGATCGGTTCTGCCTTCCACCCGATCCGCTCCCACCGGCCCATCACAACCCTTACGGTCTTGGCATTGGCCCGGTCCTTGCAGACCTCATTGAGACGCCGCCCGATCGCATCCCGGACCGGCTCTGAGTCCGTCACCACAACCACTTCTGCAACCGGCCAGCGGAGTTTGCGCTTGCCGGTCTGCCGGGCATTGGCACACGCTTCATCGAACGAACGGACGATCCCGACTGCCTGTTCCAGTTCTGCGTTCACGAGCGCAGGTTCGCCTTTGTTCCAGTCTAGCAGGTGAATACTTACAGGATCGTTTCTGCAGCGCAGGTTGCTGTAGATCTCTTCGGTGATATGCGGGCAGACCGGGGCGAGCAGCCCGATGAGCTGGCGCATCACGTAGTAGATCGTCTCATAGGCAAAGTGCTTGCTCTCGGACTCGCCTTCGATCCACATCCGCTCGCGGACGAGCTGGACATACCAGCGCGAGAGGTCTTCTAAGATGAAGTTGATCAGTTCCCGGGTGGCCCGGTGGAGCTGGCATTCCCGGGTTGCCGCATCAACCGTAGCAGCAACCGAATTGATCCGGGAGATGATGAACTGGTCTTCGTCAGGCATCCGGGAAAGGTTTGCACGGATATACGCATCGTCCCAGACGCCTGCCTTGTTCGCAGGCTCAAACTTATCAAGAATCATGTACGGTACGGGGAAGCGGTACACGTTCCAGAGGATGTTGGCCGCACGGTTGATTGTGCCGACACCCTCCCAGTTGAACTTCAGATCGTCCCACGGGGCGGAGGAGGAGAGGATATAGAGCCGGAGCACATCAACGCCCACCTTTGCAATCACTTCTTCAGGAGTGACCACGTTGCCAAGGCTCTTTGACATCTTCTTTCCCTCGGCATCGAGCGCAAACCCGTGCATGCAGACGCTCTTGTATGGCGCTTTTCCAAATGCAATCGTGCTGGCACCGAGCTGGGAATAGAACCAGCCCCGGGTCTGGTCCTGACCTTCGGTGATGAAATCGGCAGGCCAGAGGTTCTCAAAGTCCGCTGTTTTTCCCGGAAAGCCAATCGTAGCCCACGATGCAACAGCCGAATCAAACCAGACATCAAAGATATCTTCGACCCGTTTCATCGTGCCGCCACAGGTACACGGGATCGTGACATCATCCACATAGGGACGGTGTGGATCCGCAAGCGGTTTCCCGCTGCGCTCTTCAAGTTCTGCAATGGTGCCGATCACGCGGTACGCATCGCATTTCGGACAGACCCAGACCGGTATCGGTATGCCCCAGTAGCGCTGGCGCGAGATGCACCAGTCGCGGGCATCCTTGATCCAGTCATAGAAGCGGGCGCTTCCTGCCCATTCGGGATACCAGGTAACCTTTTCCACTTCTTTGAGCATCAGTTCCCGCATCTCGGAGATCTTTAAGAACCACTGCGAGGTGGCCCGGAAGATGATCGGCGTCTTGCAGCGCCAGCAGTGACCGTAGCGGTGAGAGACGGTCTCTTTGGCAAACAGGTGATCGCCAAGTGCGACCAGCACGTTTTCGTTCGAATCCCTCACATACTGGCCGGCAAAGATCCCGGCCTCTTCCTTAAAGTTCCCGGCACCATCGACAGGGCAGACAATGGCAAGTCCTTCCTTTGTCCCGAGCACGAAGTCGTCCCATCCATGCCCGGGCGCGATATGCACCATGCCGGTGTTTTCGAGCGCAACAAAATCTGCTGCAAGCACTTTGTGGGCGATCTCGCGCTGGAGCGGCACACAGGACGCAAGCGGGGATTCATACTCCCATCCTATGAGCTCGGCGCCCTTCTTTGTCTCGACGATGGAAAAATCCTTGCAGCGGCCCTTCTTGAGCACCGCTTTGACGAGTGGCTCGGCAATCCAGAGGAGCGTCTCTTTATCGTCTTTTTTAGCCAGCACTTTTGCATACAGGAAATCCTTTGCAATCGCAACAGCTACATTGGCCGGCAGCGTCCATGGCGTTGTCGTCCAGATCACAAGGAATTCGTTAGTCCTGCCTTTTAAAGGGAACTTGACGAAAACCGAGGGGTCGCTCTCGTCAGCGTATTCCACTTCAGCATCTGCAATTGCCGTCTCGCACCGGGGACACCAGTTGACAACCCGGTGCCCGCGCTCAAGCATGCCCTTTTCCTCTGCCCGTGCAAGCGTCCACCATG
>JAURZP010000041.1 GCA_030653335.1 Methanoregula sp.
TCCAGCCGAACGGGGCGCATATTGCAGTTTTCTAAAAAGATATTGCTCCATTTTCCGTGAATTAGACACTTTTTTAAGAGCCGGGACTGACAATCGTTCCGGAGTCTCCGACAGAGAAGTGGGTTTGACAGAGTGCAGGGATCCGGAAAGACAACTCTTGTAAAAATACCTGACACGGGCCGCCACAGTGTCTGTCCAGGTCTCAACCTTTGTCCGGATGGCTTCATCCGCATAGGACGTGAGGGAAACCCGCTCCCGGCTTAAGTTCACCATGAACAGTTCGCCGTTTGCGTCGGGGCACCTGAGGATTGCGCTGTACGTTTCATTGTCAGCGTCACGGACTGCAGTGCCGCCGTGTGCAGCGGTGACCGGGGCACTGGCGAGCAGTGCGGTTGCACTTGCATTGAAACCGGCAATGGTGCTGTATTTGTCTGACAGGCTGCCAATGGTTTTTGCTTCGGTGTCCTGGTAGATGAGCTTCACCGTGTAGCTTTCCCTGGTCTTTTCGACCGGGTCGTGGGTTACACCGGCAGTCATATACGATATGCATGCAAACGGGTTGTCGGTAATGACCGACTGGACGATAGAGTTGAACGTCGCAACGTCTGCAATCTGGCTCGCAAGTGTGCGAATTGCGCTTTTGGTTTCTGAACTCTGTACGAAATCTGCCATTGATTTTCTCCCACCCTTGGGCCCTCGGGCTATATTCATATTTTACTGATGGCGATTTTTGCGTGCCTTGTTAATGGGCGATGTAGTCGGGGAGAAAAATAATTTTTTACGGGAGAGGTTGGGGAAATTTTGCATTCATCCGGGAACACAAATGAATACCAGAATTGTTTATGAAATCCAGTGTATTTCAACAAAGATTTTGGGATAGAACAACCCAATGACATTTAAGGAGATAATGGTGTCAACGTTTGAGGTGTCGTCGGTTGCCGCATCATAAACCGGTCTTTGGCGACCTTACTATTAAAAATTTTATGCAATAAATTCGGGTTCAGGGATCATGGCACATTGAACTATTCAAAAATTTCCAGATAGTTGCAAAGAGACGGTTGATGCTCACTCATGTGGAGTCTCATTTTCCTTTTTGTTTTCCCGCAGGGAGTGTTTTTACTTCCTCAACCATACGGTCAAAATCGCTGGTGGGCTCAGTTGCCTCTCGTAAACGTCGCTGTTCTTCATACCTGAGAAACTCCTCTTCTGCTTTTTTCTTTGCAAGATCCGCAGAAATTTTCCCGGCAGACGTAAGGATAACACGATCATTGAGCTGGATAAAACCATCGAGTTTCTTTAACCAGTCCCGCATTGTCATGGGTTTCCGTTGGCGTGCCTGCGCCTCGGCAAAATCAAGGTACTGGGTTACAATCAGGTTGAGATCCGTGATCTCATCCTGTGACAGATAGTTTTTTGCAATGGTAACATCCGTTTTCTGGATACGGCCTTTCGGTCCTCGTTTCCATGCAGTCAAACCCATATAGGGCTGTTCGGCATGGGCACGTTCCGCGATAAGTTCCGCTGCGGTGTGACCATGAATCGCCCAGTGCATTTTATTCTGGACCGTTGCAAAGAAGTCAAGCGTCATCTGGTGATGAGGATCGTAATCAACGCTGGTCGTGTAAATATCTGTGATCTTCTGGTAGAATCTTCGCTCGGATGCACGGATATCCCCGATACGGGAAAGGAGCTCATCGAAATAGTCCTCTCCGGGACCTGTCCCTGCTTTGAGTCGTTCATCATCGAGAACAAACCCTTTTGTTACATATTCATTCAGATGCCGGGTTGCCCACTGGCGGAACTGAGTACCCCGATGAGACCGGACTCGATAACCAACCGCGAGGATTACATCCAGATTGTAAAAATCAACAAGCCGTTCGACCCGACGGTTCCCTTCCATTTGAACTATTCGGAATTTCCGAATAGTTGCTTCCGGGTCCAATTCCTTTTCTTCGTAAATATTCCGGATGTGTTCATTAATTGTCGTGACGGACTTTTCAAACAAATCCGCGATGAGCTTCTGGGTCAGCCATACGGATTGCTGGAACAACCGTACCTGAACACGGGGTTCTCCATTTTCCGTCTGGTATATCAGAAACTCTGATGCAGCACGATCCGCATCGTAAATCTCAGGTAGGTTTTCCTCCGGCATCAGTTATCCCTTCCGCATTCTCCTATTCCATCTTCATTTTCATAGGTATCGGAATTGTCCACTCACTGGGTGGATAATTGTCTACGCACTGTGTAGACAATTGTTGTGACACTGTCGCAACAATGTTCCCAACAGTATCCGGATTATTTCCGGTCAAGGATCTTCCCCACATTCTCACCGATACGCTCCTCAAGCACATAAGTCTCCGCGATTGAGCCGCTCACAAAAATCACCATCATCTTCCACACAGATCGCAAACCATGCGCACCGTCCGGGGTTTCAGGCTCCCGCCCTGTGCCTGGATATGTTTGTCAAGTATGATGATGGGTCACTGGATGATGATTGCATATTCACTGTTACTGGTGAGATTCGACGGGGTATGAAATATAGTTAATGAAAAGTCCGAGCGAGTTTTTACAAAATCAAAATGTTGGGAGAGTATGAGAGCGATAATAATCCCGACATTTCAATACTTGATCAAAAAAACACAATCCGGTTGAAAATTTTCTTTAAAACCGGCAAAACAGATACAGATTATCGAAATTTAATAATCGGGAATCCGGACATTTCCGGGACATTTCCGGACACTTACGGGACACTAACGGGAGATGGATCAATAATTTTTCACATCCGGTATCCGTATCCCCAACAGCCGGGAAATTAATCCCGAAGGGAACGCCAGAAGCTCGCAGGGTTCTTGAACACCTGCACGAACTCGGGCTCGTGGAAGGATACGGGGAGCGGGGCGGGCGAGTGTATCATCTGCCGGCATCGCTCTACAAACGGTTCCATATGAAAGCAGAATATGTGCGGGCGAAGGGTTTTGCGCCGCTCCAGCAAGAGCAGATGATTATCGAGTACGTGAAGGAGCACGGGACCAAAAAGTTAGGTCTATAAGAGCCTGATTAGAATGATTAGGTGTTAATGCCATCACAAACCCAACACGATCACAGTTCGTTGAATAAATACCCCTGCCCGTCTTCAGTCGGAGTAAACATATATATTGACGAATCTGGCGATTTGGGTTTTTATGGGGGATCTATTTTGGGATAGAACAACCCAATGACATTTAAGGAGATAATAATGTCAACGTTTACTGCGGTGCTCCATAAAGAAGATGACCTGTATGTGGCAGAGTGTCCGGAAGTTGGCATGTTCAGCCAGGGAAGTAGCGTTGAAGTAGCAGTCAGTAACCTCAAAGAAGCAACTGAACTCTATTTAGAAGAATTTCCTTTTAACTAAAAAGAAACGGGCGATCCTGACAATGTTCGAGGTGTTGTCGGTTGCCGCATCATAAACTGGTCTCTGGCGACCTTACTATTAAAAATTTTATACCAGATTGTGGGTACAGTGTACCCACAATTCACGGAACATAATATTTTCTTTGGAGACCGTTCTGTAATTTTGCACTCATTGCGTGCAAAATCTGCAATCGGGTTAGCGAGTTCAATGGATCACGCTTTTGGTTTGTGAGCTTTGTACGAAATCTGCCATTGATTTTCTCCTACCCTTGGACCCTCGGGCTATATTCTCATATCACTCACAGTGATATAAGCGTGACTTGATGATGAGTGAGAGTGATTTGAAAATGAGGGGATTTAGCTGGATGTCCGGGGAATAGTGAGGATAGAAAATACTGCAAAGACCCAGCTCAATTCAATTTCACACCATGCGGCGACGGGTTTATAATAAACTGTTTAAACACACATATAGATACATTTCACCAGGAATCATCGATATAAAATCGTGATGGGAAATCATGGCGGGCAACTAAACTTTGCTCACCCTATTCCGCGAATTAAATTTTTGCTCAAAAAAAAGGGACTGTTCATTGTGGAAACCATTTTTATACCCAGAATTAACGATGAGCCGCAGGATTTTGCTACCCTTTTTCGAATCTGGAATCATGTGCACGATATGAAGGAATCAGAACTTGATTTTTCCTTGTGTGATTTCTTAAAGCAAAATGCTGTGGCGTTTCTGGGTGGGATGATCGCCGATATTAAATCTAACGGGGGATTGATCTCAATAAATACAGATTCGTTGAGTCCTGCGATAAAAGCCAATCTGGAACAAAACGGTTTTTTGTACACGATGGGAGATAGTGCCCTTCCCTGGGATGGGAATTCAATTCCCTATAGAGAAGATCACGTTAATGATTCTGATGCAATATCCGTATATCTCCAGGAAAAATGGATTGGGAAAGGCTGGATAAATATTGAACCGCGTCTTGCCTATGAAATTGTTGGGAATGTTCTTGAAATTTATACAAATGCTTTCACCCATAGCGGTTCGTCTACCGGGGTGTTCAGCTGTGGGCAACACTATCCAACCCTTGAAA
>JAURZP010000005.1 GCA_030653335.1 Methanoregula sp.
CTCTTTTTTGATCCGGAAGCCGGCCTCCTCCCCGGTAAAGAACCGCCGCAACCGTTCGGGTGAAACATCGATGGCGATGTTTGCCGGGTACACGCCTGCCCGTGCGGTTGCAATCGCATCGTCATCGATATCAGTTGCATAGATCTGGAGCCTGAACTCCTGTTTGATCTCATCCATGTACTCGCGGAAGAGCATGGCAAGCGAGTAGGCTTCCTCTCCGGAGGCGCACCCCGGCACCCAGATCCGGAAGATATAGTCCTCTGGTTTATCTGCAAACAGCCGGGGCAGCGCCTCTTTATTCAGCGCATCGAACGCTTCTTTGTCCCGGAAAAAACTGGTGACGTTGATTAACAGTTCCTTAAAGAGAATATGGACCTCGGGTGGGGTCTCAGAGAGGTACCGGGCATATGCATCCATATCCGCGATGTTGTGCACCACCATCCGCCGTTCGATCCTGCGCCGGATGGTGCTCTGTTTGTACTGGGAAAAGTCATTTCCGGTCTTTGTCCGCAGGAGCATCGCGATGCGCCGCATGGCACTCAATGCCGCAGGAACAGGCGGGGCAGGAGGAATACCGGTATCTGCAATGGTCTTTACGTAGGTGACCAGCTGCTCTGTGATCTTTTCGACATGCATCACGTAGGTGGCAAGCCCGCTCTGGACAGCGCTTGAAGGCATGCCGTCATATTTTGCGGTGGTGGGTTCCTGCACAAACGAGACACCCCCCACACCATGGATTGCCCGGAGCCCGAGCGTACCATCCGATCCGCTGCCGGAGAGGATCACGCAGATCGCCCGTTCGCCCTGATCTTCGGCCAGCGACCGGAAGAATGCATCGATCGGCAACCGCAGTCCCCGGGCCAGTTCCGGAACACTCAGGCTGATTGCGCCATGGAAGATCGTCATGTCCTTTGCCGGCGGGATGATGTAGACGTGGTTGGGCTGGATTTTTATCTGGTCCTGTGCCTCGTGGACGGGCATCGTGGTGTTCCGCTGGAGTATATCTGACAGCATGCTGGCATGGCCCGGGTCAAGGTGAGGGACGAGGACGAATGCCATGCCGCTCGCAGGAGGCATGGTTTTGAAGAAGAGTTCGAACGCTTCGAGTCCGCCGGCTGAGGCGCCGATGCCGACAATAGGAAAGTTTACTTCACAGGGAGTGGTGCCCGTGTCATTTTGATCAGCCCGGGCTTTTTGTTTACGGGCAGTCATGGCTTTTTTCGGACTTGACCTGTCATTTCCTGTACTGACTTTCTTTTCGGTGGAGAAGTCGTCTGATTTTTTCATCGTCACACACATTTTTTAAGATTTTTTATGCGGGCATCTGCCCGTTTGAATATCCTGCGGAAAAATTCCAATATACGGTAACTGCATATATTCCTGTGCGCTCGTTATCACAGGAGTGAACCCACGCCAAAACGTCACATATCACCACGGATTTGTCATGGAATCTCATTTTTATTTTATCTTAGGGATCAGTACGTGATGAAAGGGTGCGTGCTGTCTTAATGATTATGATGGGAGAGTTTCCACGGCGGGTCAGAGCATCTGGAATCCGGGGGTATGTCCCATCTTTTTAAAAATGGTTGTCGGGGAAGATACCCGGTCCGGGCCGGTACAGATACCAGAAGTAGCCCCTCTCATCCGGAAGAGCAGGGGTTCTGGGTGGATACCCCTGCGTGCACATGAGAGACCTCCCACACCCGGCCATTTTGCTGATACCAAAAATCCTCTCAAAACAGCCCTTCTTATCCACGCGACCGTGCTACCCCTCAGACACTCCGACTTTTGCCTCCCAATAGCGTACAATAGCGTTTTATAACTCGAAGGATATCCCCCCGTTTGGCCTGAATCTCAAGGAAACAGTGTATTTTAAAAAAGTGTGTAAAAGTGTACACTTTTTTGCAGGTATATGGCAAAAACACCTCCGGAAAGGGGGGATACAAGCCCGCAAAGGGCCCGGATTCGTGGGTAGGAGATACACTATCCGGTACCGTCGGCATCGACGGTGACACGGACACCAGAAAAATCTGATCGTTTTCACGTTTAGTGGATCAAAAAGGAATTGGCAAAAACACGATCACCAGGATCCCGGCGCAACCCCAAAACAACCCATTATGTTCACATTGACGGTGTTACCCATCATGCTACCCGACTTTCGTCTCCCAATAGCGTACAATAGCGTTTTATAACTCAAAGGATATCCCCCCG
>JAURZP010000062.1 GCA_030653335.1 Methanoregula sp.
CGACTTTCGAGTGTGTTGACTGTGTCCGGTTCGGCCAGACTACGCGGCTTAGTGACAGGTTCGCTGGACATGGGAGTGCAACGCGTTTACCAATTCGAAAGTCAAAAAGGGGCAATGGCAGGACTTTCAGGCTCGCCACGAATCTGGAACTATGCGCGCAGGATTTCCGACCGTCATTATCCCGATGGAGAGGATCGGGTCGCCTAGCTTGCTTCCCTGAATCCGTGGACAACTTCTGTCATAACTGTCCACTCTAAATTTTGAGTTATTTTTTTAAGAAATTGGCGAACGTTAGCCGCTCAATTTACTTTTGATGACCTCTTATTGTTTGAAGAACTTCAAACATGCGACTTTTTGCAGTTTTCGGACGCACTACTCCTAGGAATACAGCCTAATGGCCCTCTTGCTACGCCGTCTTGAGACGATAAAACAGGTCAGAGACCACCTTGAACCATGGCTCCGGGCAGGAGACATGCAGGATCACCTTGCGTGCATGGCGGGTGATCCGGGCGCAAATGTTCATCATGCTCCGCATGACCGTCTTGGTTCTGCGGCGACCCGCTTTTTTCAGCCCCAGCATCCGAGCCACAACCAAGTCCACCGAGGCTACCCGAAGCATGTTGTAGACCAGCATGCCCAAGCGCAGAAAGGCGGCATTCACGGCAAACTTGCCCGACGGCAGACGCTCCATGTCCATCTCGGTCTTGAATTCCCCGTGATGCTGCTCGCTGGTGCCCCGCTTGCGATACAGTTTCAAAGCCTGGTCGGCATCAAATTCCAGGTTGGTCCACAAGACGCAGACGCGGACCTCCGGAATCATCATGAACACACCGTCCTTGCTCAGAACTTCCGTGACTTCGAAAATCTGGCGGACCATCCTTTTTTTCTTGCCGATCTCACGCATCACGAAGCCCCGGTAGATGCGGCCTTTTTCTCGGGACGTTGCGAAATTCTCTACTTTCTGCGTGTGCTCCTTGGCCGTGGCGAGCCAGCCGGTCACCGGCTCCCTGCGCAGATTGTGCTTGATGATGAAGCCGGTGCGCGACTGCGTGCACAGCGTCTCCAGACGGTCCTTACTGTCAAATCCACTGTCGGCCACCACGAGGATGTTCGCATCCACCATGGACTTGGCGTACCCGAGGCTCTCCAGGATGAACTCATCCGTGCCCTCGCAACTGGAATGGCTCGATCCGGGACGAAGCTTGCCGTTGACCATCCAACCGCCACCAAGATGAGCAAAGATCGGAGCGAAGCCGAATCTCTTGTCGTACGTCGCACTGGCACCTTCCTTCTCGGTGTCGGCGTTGTCGAAAATGCTGACGTCGATATCAAGGCGCACCCAGTGCTCTTTCTTGTTGTCATCCCTGGTCATCTCGATAAGTTCAGGCTGCATTCCGGTCTTCTTCCACAGCTCAACCGAGCAGCGGGGCAACTGGGCATCAAGATCCGTTTCCAGAGCGATCCGCTGAAACCGTTGCCGCAGAATTTCGGCGGAAGGCACGCGTCCAAGGCCAAGGCCAAGGCTGGTCGCGAAGAAATCGTCGCCGTAGTATTCGCGGACATGGTCGAAGTCCGTTTTGCCCTGACACATGAGGCCGACCATTGTGCGGAATATCTCCCGCTCCTTGATCTGCGGGGCTTTTCCAGGCCCCAGTCGGTCGACCAGAGTATCCAGGCCGCACACCCTGGCCATCTCGCTGATCAGAGCCAGGCCGACGTGGCCAATGTTGTTTCCTTGGTTTCGCTTGATATCGGTGATGAGCATTGCAAACTCCTGTCGCACCCAATGGGTGCAAAATCATACTCAGGAAAAGCAAGCTCAATATACCGATATCATTGATATATTTCAAGATAAAAGTGTAGTGCTACTGTATATTCTATGCAACTTTTTCACGGATTTAGG
>JAURZP010000076.1 GCA_030653335.1 Methanoregula sp.
CTTAAAAAACGAGGGTCACCAAGGCCCTTTAAATCGCGTTTGGTTTTTCCCGGTGTTTTACCTGTTTGAGGAGAGATCTGCCCTGCAAAGGGCCATTAGCGAGGTCGTTTTTTCCGGGGGTTGGAAAAATTGGGTATATTACCCGATATTTGTGTCCTACTGGGGGGATCTGATGACACCTCGATTGAGCCATTCAACGGGATTTTTAACTTCAATAGTTATCTGATTACCGTGCCTCTTAATAACTTTGATATAATTCCTTTGTGCATATACTAAACAGCAAAAAATATTCCGGAGGGAATGCTCATGGCAAAACCGATAGAGATTGGACTTGTGCTCAAAGGCGATGATGCAAAAGCGTTTCAGAAGTACCTGGAGCACCCGACATTTACCCGTGAAGGTCTGAATCTTATGCGAGAAGCGAAGCGCGATGCAGAGCACACCGGCCTTGACTAAAAAATGGGCTTACCCCAATGATCTCCCCCATCCCTTTTGAAGATCTTGAGTTTGTTCTCCTGAATGCTGATCATGATTTATCCGGATTTCATTCGTCTGAACCCGAACTTAATGAATTCTTAAAAGAAGACGCTCTCGTTAATCAGAACAACCTTATTTCTGTGACACGTCTGGTTTTCTGGAAAGGGGACCTTGTCGGATATTTTACGCTCATCAATGACAGCATCGAAGTGAGGGCTGTGGAAGAATGTGACCGTGAGGAGAGTTATCATTTCCGGAAATATCCTGCGTTGAAGATTGCACGGCTCGCTACGCATAACGACTTTGAACGATTTGGAGTCGGGCGTAGTATGTTAAGGAAGATCTTTACCATTTCGATTACACTATCCCATTATGTCGGTTGCCGTATCATAACGGTTGATTCAAAATACAGCGCCGTTGATTTCTATAAAAAATTCGCATTCAAGCAGGCAATCAGAACTCCGTTGGAGACCGTTCCGCTGTACCTTGATCTGAAGAATGCACTAGAGCGAATCTCGCCACCCTGATCCGCTACGGAATTCTTGAATATACCCTGCCGGGTAACCCTAAGCACCCGAATCCGGCGTATCACACAAAGAAGTAAAACAAAGAGGTGTGATGAGATGCCCCACTCTTTTATCTCTCATCTGAGATGCCTGGTATCCGGGGGTACTAAACATGAGGGAAAACAAGCCCAAATCGGGCTCCGATTGCCGGATTCCGGTAAGGGAACCCCTCTAAAACCGCCTGGTTACGGATTGTGAAAATAAGTGTCTTAATCTCGCCCTGTTTACCAAAATACGGCTGAATTGGGCTTTAAAAACGAGAGTCGCCAAGGCCCTTTAAATCGCGTTTGTTTTTTCCCGGTAGTTTGCCTGTTTGAGGAGAGATCTGCCCTGGAAAGGGTCGTTATCGAGGTCGTTTTTTACGGGGAGGTCTGAAAAAAGGGGTTTTGGGTAGAAATAAGAGGGAGCCGGTCGCAGCGAAGCAAGACTTTCACTTCAGATTAATGTCGGGTTTAGC
>JAURZP010000091.1 GCA_030653335.1 Methanoregula sp.
GAACCGGGCAAGGGGGCACGATTCGAGATTACGGTGCCAAAAGGAGGGTTCCGGTTTTAAGCCGGAGTTTATTGAATTTCGTTCCTGATGTTTCCCACTACGGAAAGGGTCTCACGAGCTGCCTCGTTAAAGCATCACTGGGCACAACGGGTTTTAAAAAAAAAAATCCCGCGTAAAAAAACTTCACTTAAATCGCCGCAAGGGCGCCACGCCACGGGCGGCGGTGTTCATCGTATATGGGAATATCTGCCCCCCTCTTTGTCCTGCACCCAATACAGGTGTTAGCAATAAAAAAAAATCAGCAATTAAAAAACATAAAAGACAGCCAACTTTTTATTTACTTTTTTTAGCCGTCATCAGGTAAAACCGGCACCGCAAACTAATGGGGCAGGCTTCACACTGCGGTTTTTTTGCATCACAACATGTACGCCCGTGAGCGATCAGGACATCGGTGAGATCTCCCCATTGCTCCTGCGGAAAGATTGTCATTAAGTCCTGTTCAATCACCGTGACATTGTCTGTATTTGAAAAACCGATCCGCTGGGCAAGCCTGCGGACATGCGTGTCAACAGCAATCCCTTCGTTCCTTCCAAGCGCGTGGTAGAGCACGATGTTTGCCGTTTTCCGGCCAACCCCGGGAATTGTGAGCAACTCATCCATTGATTCGGGAACATTCCCTCCAAATGTTGAGAGAAGGATTTGGGAAGCAGTGATAATATTTTGGGCTTTTGCGTGATAATAGCCAAGACTGTGGATGATCATTTCCACATCTTCTGTGTTTGCCTTTGCAAGAGCAGCGGGTGTCGGGTATTTTTTAAAAAGTGGTTCTCTTACCTTTAGCACCGCACGATCAGTAGTCTGCGCTGACAGGATTGTGAGGACAAGCACTTCAAAGGCAGAGCCTTTAGAGAGAATTGCGGGCGAATCACGGGCATCAGGATAGCGCTTCACAAGAAGAGAATAAATCAGCGCTGCGTCCTGTTTTTTCATAGCCAATGGGGTAGGGCGGATTCGAACCGCCGTCAAAGCGTCCCAAACGCTCTAGGATGGACCAGGCTACCCTACTACCCCGCGCCATCATAGATGTGCCGGGATGATAAAAATAGGTACTGGTCTTTAAGGCTCAGAGCGGCAGGGGATTTTTATTGTTTTCAGAAACAATGGTG
>JAURZP010000117.1 GCA_030653335.1 Methanoregula sp.
ATTATTGTATTCGCATTCCTGGTGTTTGGGGTATTTAGAACTGCCAATGATCCTATCGTGGGCACATGGACCATCGAGTCAACAGGTCTGCTGATGCAGTTTGACATGAACGGCACGGCAACGCTCCGGTATCCGGAGATGGATGACTATGCGGTTGGCCGGTGGGAGAAGGTTGCAGAAAACCAGTATAAGCTTTATTCCGCAAAAGGGACTCCAAGCCCGCTTCTCTCATACGACCCGATTGCAGATGTCTTGCATACTGATGATTTTTCCATACTATTTATCAAAAAGGGGTGACTGGCGATGGAGAACAATACCATACATGTATCAGGAGCAGTCGTGTGCAGCCTCGTAATCCTTATCTTCCTGACAGCCTTCGTGATGGTTCTCGTTCCCGTGGTCCGGGCTGAAGATACAGGTAAACCATTTTTAGGCGACTGGACTTTGATCAATAACGGAGTAAATGTCCCAGTTAAATCCTCCCCCCCTCCATTCATCCTGCCAGAAGTGATTGCCGATACTACCTCCCTTAAGGGGTATTATGATAATAATAACTGTCCCATCGGCATAACGGTCGGTGGCAAGGTAGCGCCCCATTTGCGTGACCCGGGTTTTGCATCAGGTGCATCGTGCCGGGGGGCCTGCGGTCCCGACTGCCCGACCGGGCGGTGCAAGCAGCTGCCGGAGATCGCCATCGAGAACAAGGACAAGACAGGCACGTGCTGGTATTACGGTGTCATTGAGTGTCCCACGGATACGGGCTGCCAGGAACATGATTCATGTTTCGATTGGTGCGCAAACAACTGGGATAAGCTTACCTGCTATTCGCAGTGCAATGAGCGCTGTTTTGACAAATACGGGTTCGCAACCTGCGCTGAGTGGGCCGATCTCCCCGGGAGGACGGGTAAATATTCGACAAAACTCTTTGACTCTGTCTTCCGGCCCACCTATAATCAGCCGAAGCTCAAATACTCGTACCCCCCGGATTTCCGGGAAAATCCCATCACCCTTACGCCAACCACCACCGCACAGACCACTCAACAAGTTCCGATAACAACGATTGTTCCTCCGACTACCACGACAACCGTTCCTACCACAAAACCTGTCACTACGAAAACGATTTCCGGACCGGATACTCGCCTCACGGTCATCATGACCGGTGACTTAACCGCAGAGGAAATGGAAGGGACATCGATTGGCTGGTCCCCCGAGGCACTTGAGCAGTCCTGTTCACCCACTTCGACCGGGGGACAGTGCATCCTGAAATACCCCTATGGTACCACGGTGGAAGTAGCTACTTTGACAAGCGGGGGCGTCCGGTTCATCGGGTGGTTCGGGTCATGCTCCGGTTCGGGGGACTGCACGGTCAGTATGACAAAGGATAAGACCGTCACCGCACAGTTCAATAGAATCCCGACAACGCCCGTCATCACCAATTACCAGGAATACTGCACATCGAATTATCCCGGTTCTTACTATAACGCAGCAGAAGGAACCTGTCAATTCCACAGAGTTACACCGACATCAGGTGCCGTTGGATCGCATATTTCAATCCCTTCCGATAATTTTCCCATAATATTAGACAAGTCGGACATTGACAAAGAGAAATGCCAGTCAGACAATTGTAGTTACAACGAAACAAGCATCAATCACTGTG
>JAURZP010000118.1 GCA_030653335.1 Methanoregula sp.
TAAAAATCATGATTGCCTGTGTCAGCTTTGCGATATGGATCTTTTTTAAGAATTTTTTCAATCTCATCCGGAGGAGTCGGGTTTGAGATTTTTGTTATATAGACTGAAACATTTGGCCCGGCTAATCCCTCCTCCGGATGAGAATTTTTTTGTTTGAGACCTGAAACACCGTGTTTATCATCAGTCTTTTCTTCAGATTCGGACAGGTATGCATCCTTCATCATTATTGCAGATGACATTTCGATATCAGACAATAATGCCAGCTCAACAGATTCAACAAAAAATGTCATTGTCCCCCATGACCATCCTTAGTATCTCTTCAAATAGCGGATTTATAAAGAATTGTATTTTAAATATCAAAAAAAACTCATACACGCCCGGACAGTGAGATGAAATTTTTGGATAATTTATGGAGGTTTTATCAGGTTTACCGGCAGAAGTAACGAATATGAAAAACCGGACAATCATTGTGTGTATCGTATTGGTGATGTGCCTGCTCCTTGTTGCAGGATGTACAAATTACGCAGGGTCTGGAAAAACGGCACAACCAGCAAAAACTCCCGGGGTTGTTTTACACAATCTCTCGATAACAAAACCGGATCTCTCCTTGCTTACTGAAAAAATCCGGGTACAGAATGAGTACAACAAAGCTCATAATTACGCATGGACTGCCGGAGTAACTTCAATCTCTACCATGAGTGATGCCCAGAAAAAAAATATCCATGGCAAGAAAAAGCCCACAAAGAAGATGGCTGGCGGAGACGCTGAGGCGGTCACAGTTCCGGCAACACTCCCCGAATCTTTTGACTGGAGAGATAATAACGGGGACTGGACAACTCCCATAAAAGACCAGAATTCTGTTGGTGAATGCGGCAGCTGCTGGGCACATGCCGAGATCGCCGTTCTTGAGTCCTACATGGAGAGAAAAAACCATGATGCAGGCTCAAATCCAGATCTCTCGGAGCAGTACCTCATCTCCTGTAACGGGCAGGGAAACGGGTGTGACGGAGGGGATTTCTCATCGTCCATGCCGTTTATTGTCAGCCAACCAGGACTGACCGGGGGAGTAGGGCCGGTCAGCTACAAAGAATACCCCTATGAAGGCGCAGACAGCCAGTGTAAGGACTTAAGCGGGACTACCCGGTACGCGGCAGAACACTGGTCATGGGTTGAACCCAATCCTTCGGACGGCACCGATCCTGAGAGTTTTGTTCCTCCGGTTGAGAAACTTAAAGCCGCTCTCTATGAAAAGGGACCGCTCGTTGCTGCTATGGCCTGCCCGGACACTTATGACGATTATACCGGAGGGATCTTTGAGTATGATACCGGGGATGCAAGCACCGACCATGCGGTAGTGCTGACCGGTTGGGGAACCGAGAACGGGAAGCAGTATTTTGTCGGGAAGAACAGCTGGGGGACGGACTGGGGCGAGAAGGGCTGGTTCAAAATCGAGGTTCACTCGGGAAGGATTGGAGAAGGTGCGGCATATATCAGTGAGAAATAAATTGAGAGATACACACCACTTTTTTTTAATTGATGTACCGGGACAAAAACTGAATTATATGGAGGTGTCAAAATTAATTTTTTTTACTGACCAAAGCAAACTCTGATATCGTGACGACTCCTGCCACTAAAAAAAAGGGTTAAAAGATTACTTAATCTTTGAAAGCCAGTCGTTTGACTCCTTGATCTTTGCTTCGAATACAATGAAATCCGGCGAGGGCTTCTGGACTTCTTCGATCGCAGAGTTTAAGGAACTGAGAGAATTTTCCAGATACTGGAGATGGGTAAGCACTTTCTGGGCATCCTGCTGTTCCTGGGCATTCGTTGCATAACCGGATAGATCATGTGCGAGGGACTGGGCGTTCTGCACATGGAATTTCGCATCCTGCAAGTCATTTGATGTGCTTGTCAGTACAGCGGACATGTCATCTGCATTAGCTGAGGCCAGCTTAGTATTGACATTCTTCATGTATTGTTCGACCTGGGCAAACTCAGCATTGATCTTTTCAATGGTTGCCTTGTACTGAACCGCATTACCTTGTGCCGGTTGTGTACATCCACTCACGAGAAGCGTGAGCGCGAGAAAAATGGCCAGAATAGCAAGTTTTCGCATAAGTAATAAAATTCGCACCGGACTTAATAATCGTTTCATTTTTTTTATCGGTTGTTTGTTATTTAAATGGCTGGCACGAGTGTTGCGATATCAACAGGTTCAAAACCCAGCCATTCCCCCACGGCAGACACCATAAATTTTGTCTGCGCCAGATCCGATTGTTCGCGTGCCCGCTCTTCATGTGGATGAATCTTCAATCCTTTGTTAAACGCACGAATCGCCTCAGGATATTTTCCAGTATCAGTGTCTGCCTTAAAATTTTTTTCCGGCGCAGGTCCCCCCATTCTCTGTGCTGCAAGAGCCGGTGGGGGCACGCCTTTTGACTGGACTTGTGAGCTTGCACTAAAAAAAATAGTTTGTACTGAAAGTAATGCAAATGAAAAAATGGGGGCTATTATGCACCAGCCGAGTCGTAGACCTGGCAGAGGTAGCGTGACTCAAAGATCATGACCGGTGCGATGAAAACAATATTGATGATAAACCCGATAATGGGGATCATTCCAAGGATCGAGAGGATAATCTCGATAACAACAATGACAATAATCATGACAATCAGCGCGAGGATGTAAGGAACCCATCCGATCTTACCGATCGTTGCAGAAATTTCGCTGAAGTTGAATGCCTCACCCATTCTGCCCGTACGTGCAAACCGTATGACACCTATCGTAGCAAAGATCATCGTGAGGATGCCAATAATCGCAACAACAATGAAACCAAAGAGCATGCCCATGACTGCGCCCATGACTTCATTGGGATCCTGTCCGACTATTGCCAATGCTCCTGCACCGATCGTGACGAAGAAGACAATAAGCATGGGGATTGCCCAGATAAGGGAAACGATCAGGTACTTGATCCCGTCAATAAAGAGCGTGCCCCAATCGGTAACTTCCGGTGCGGGTTTCTCTCCGCGCAAGACTTTCAATGAATACCCGAGCAACGGGAGGCACAGAATAATTGTTGCAATTACGAGCAATAAC
>JAURZP010000123.1 GCA_030653335.1 Methanoregula sp.
TTTAGTTTTGCAAATGGATCAGAAGTTCCAAGTATTTCGTAAGCCCTGCGATGGATTTGGCTTGCGATCTGCGGATGGCTTAACGGGTTGTTGCGGATTTCTTCTAACAGAGCCGTGCATTGAGTGACCGCTTCTGCCGTCTTTGCATCCGTAGCATTGCATAATGTGCACTCCAGACGCACGCGTGAGATGAGACAATCTGTACAGGTAGCGGTAGTCTTCATGATAATGCCTGAAAAATAATTTAATGGGGCCACTGAGATTTGAACTCAGGTCAGAAGACCCCCAGTCTCCTAGGATGGCCAGGCTACCCTATGGCCCCGTTCTCATAATGTAGGATGAGATTCCTTATGTAACTTGTTGTAAAAAAGAGTAAACCGTTTTTTTGCCCGTTCAGATCTTGCCCCGTTTGAACTCCACAACTCTCATGATGAGGTTTTCGAGTTCCGTATCGGTAATCCGGATCTTGCCATCAACCGTGCTAATCTCTTTTAATAATTGCTGGATTCGCACATACATCAGGTAAAGGATGAACTGCTGGGTTATGATAACAACGCCAAACAGCACCAGCATGTATCCTTCGTATGCCATTATCCTCCGGTTATGGTATCACCGGAACACTGACCGGGCAAGCCTGTCAACAAAACTCTCCGCTGGTGGCTCACCAACAGAATCTTCGTACACAACTCCGGAGATCTGCGCGGCTATTCGCTTAAATGCCCGTGTCGCATCCGTTTTGGGATATTTCAGTACGCAGGGATTTTTGTAGGCAGCCGCCCTGCGGACATTGGCATCTTCCGGGACAACATCGATCACACGGACTCCTAAAACATCCTCTACACTATTTGAACGAATCTCTGTATGCTCAAGACCAGCCCGGTTCAGGATCGCACCGTACACGCGCCCCCCCATCACTTCGCAGAGAATCTTGGTCTTTAACGCATCAGCCATTGAAGCAAGTTCGGGGTTGACTACGAGAATGACTTCATCGGCAACCGAGAGTGGTACCACGCCTTCTTTGGATATCCCGCTCGGGGCATCGATCAGAAGATACTCGCAACGATCTACGAGCCGGTGCATCACATCCCGGAGTTTATCGGGATCTGCCTGCTGGAATCCCTGGAGCGAGATGCCACTTGGTACCACTTTCACCCCTCCGGGACCATCATATATTGCATCTTCAATATCCGCTTTTCCGGCCAGCACCTCATGCAGTGTGACCGGTATATCGTCCATGCCCATGACCAGTGCCATGTTTGCCATACCGATATCGGCATCAAGAATATAGGTCTTTCGACCCAGAAGAGCGAGTGATATCCCGAGATTCACAGTAATCGTGGTCTTTCCCACACCACCTTTTCCAGAAGTAATGGTATATGCACGGATCATCAGAAATTCTTAATTGCTCTGGTTGGGGGAAGTCGTATATATATATATGTTTATTCGAGCGCATCCAGCGCTAAAGACGGGATGGTGTGCGAATGTTCATGGAAAAAACATGTAAAAACAGGGGAAGATGCATGGGCAGGATCGATAATTTACCGAAAACTTTTGTGTAGTTTGCAAGGAAAAGCAATATGTATATATGCTTCTATCAGGTATTATCATTTGGATAGGGTAGTGCAACAGGAGCCGGTTCATGTTGAAAGAGAAGATCTCTGTATTTATCGATAAGATTAAGATGATTGAAGGGGTTTCAGCATGTGCCCTCGTATCCCGTGATGGGATCATCGCAGGAAAATTTTTTGACCAGGATATGAATGAACCATGGTTTGGTGCTCTGTCTGCAACCATCCTCGCGTCAGCAGAGTCTGTTGGGAGTTTAATCAAGTTAAAGACCATGGACTCAGTGACGATCCGGGCGCATGATACATCCGTTGTCGTCATGGGTGCTGGAGAAAATTTCCTAATCACTGCAATCGTCAGACATAAAACTGATGCAGACAAAGTGCATACAGAGATGCAGGCGGTTGCTAAAAAGATCGGGGAGGTTATGTAATGTTTACAATACTTGTAGTCGATGACAGCCCATTTATTGTCGATGTCTTTGTTACTATGCTTGAGCGGGGCGGATACCGCACAGTTGCTGCATATGGCGGTGAGGAGTGCTTAGAGATTTTAAAAACGGTCACTCCCGATCTGATCCTTCTCGACATCATGATGGAACCGATGGATGGGTGGGAGACGCTTGAAAAGGTTAAGGAAAATCCCGCGACAAAAGAGATCCCGGTCCTCATGCTCACGGCAAAACAGCTGACTCCCTCAGAAGCCCAGGAATATGGTATTTATATTGAAGATTATGTTTTAAAACCTATCACCCATCGTGAACTCTACGATGCGATCGAACATGTACTCAATCGGCGGCAGTCTATAAAATCCGATATGGATATGGCAAAACAGTCGGGTTTCGATGCCGAGATCATCACTGAATATGCCCGCCTGAGCAAGAGCATCGATGTGAACAAGCGCTTAATGAAGATCCTTGAAACCACCTACAACTTCAATGATTCAAAAGTCCGTGTCAGTGACGAGATATCCCGTGCGATAAAGAGCATGGAGATGAACATAAAATTCCAGGATAGCCGGCTCCAGCAGATAAAAGGCGAACTCTCGGGGACATCTGCAAAAAAATAATCGGGCCCCCAAATTATTTACATAAACTTATGAATACTATTGTGAAGAATATTATCCTGCATCCTGATCTCAAATATTACCTGCTACTGATGACAAATCCGATCTTTATACCGGAGTACATGAGGGAATATTAGCGTGAATGATTCAATTCTGATTGTTGATGACAGTCCCTATATTGTCGATGGTCTTGTAGCACTTTTAAAAAGAAAAGGTTTCAAACCGATAGCCGCTCATGGCGGGGATGAAGCCATATCCCTTCTCGCTGGCAACAAACCCGATCTTATACTGCTCGACATCATGATGGAGCCGATGGATGGGTGGGAGACGTTAGAGAAGATCAAGGCCAATCCTGAAACCCATAATATTCCGGTTCTCATGTTCTCGGCAAAAAAGATCACACCAGAAGAGGCACAGGAGCATAGTTTAAATATTGAGGATTTTGTCTCAAAACCGGTCAACCCGGCTCAGTTGCTCACCTCGATAAAACAGATCTTTGAACGCCGCAGCAGCGTGAAACTTGAAGCTGGGGTGGCAAAGGATGCCGGTCATGATGCAGCAATCATTACCGAATACTCCGCGCTCCGCAAGAGTATCGAAGTGGACAAAAACCTTCTTGAGGTTTTGAAAAATTCGAGCGGCATGAATATTCCTGGCCATGTGGTGCCTGATGACGATCTCCAGTCTATAAACCAACTCGACCAGAAGATCAGGACCGACGAGCTCCGCTTAAAAGAGATCAATGATATGTTTGCAAACGTTGGCTGATGTATTTTTACCTGATTGGATAAAAACGAGAGAATATTTATATAGTTTTCTTACATTGTTATAATGCTGTACATCTTATTCCATATTGGGTTCGTAGCTCAGTTCGGTAGAGCGCCTGGCTTTTAACCAGGTGGTCGGGGGTTCAAATCCCTCCGGGCCCGTTGCCACGAGCAATCGTGGGTTTTTTGCGGTGATGTATCTGAGAGGAAATCTGTTTATCCGGAAGGGGGTTTTTCATTGAGCACCAAACTTAATGTTTTGAAGCACGATATGGTGCCAGACCATAAAATCATGAGTGAGGAGGAGGTTTCTGCGCTCCTCACCACTTACAACATCACAACCGAACAATTACCAAAAGTATTCCATGACGATCCAGCGGTCAAAGTGATCGGCGCAGAAGCCGATGATGTGATTCGAATTATCCGTGTGAGCCATACAGCCGGAAGGGCCGAATCGTTCCGTCTCGTGGTAAAGAGACCCAAGAAATAAATCCGGGGGGGTTTTAAGTCTGATTGACAGAAGTATTTTATCGAGGGCGTATTTTTCACGGGAGCATGTTGCGCGCCACCAGCTTGACTCCTATAACTATTTCCTGAAGCACAAATTACAAAAAGTGGTAAAAGAGACGCAGATCATCGAAACGGATATTGAGAACCGTGGCAAGAACAATGAAGCAGTCTGGGTAGAACTTGGCGAGATAACAGTAGAAAAGCCGCTCGTCAGGGAAGCGGATGGTTCACAGAGCGAACTGTATCCCTGTGAGGCACGTCTGCGCAACCTGACGTATGCGGCCCCCATCAAGTTGGGATTAACTCTTGTGCGTGGTGAAGACAGGCAAGATCCGATCGTCACTACGATTGGACAACTCCCCGTAATGATCGGATCTACGTCCTGCAACCTCTATGGCATGAATGATGAGCAGCGCATAGCCAAAGGCGAAGATGCATTCGATCCGGGCGGATATTTCATTGTTAACGGTACAGAGCGCGTGCTCATGACCTTAGAAGACCTTGCGTCTAACAAGATCATGACTGAGTCTACTGAGCGTTACAATGAGCCCATTTATGTAGCCAAGGTGTTTTCGCAGTTCAGGGGATACCGCGCACTGGTGGTTGTTGAACGCAACAAGAAGAACCTGCTTGAAGTCTCGTTTCCTTCCGTTGCCGGCCACCTGAAATTTGTCGACCTGATGCGTGCACTGGGCATGATCAATGACCAGGAAGTTGTCAACGCGGTCTCGACCGATGAAGACATCCTGACCTTCATGATGCAGAATCTCGAAGAGAGCGAGTGCGACTCGGTTGATGGCGGTATTATGTATGTGGGTAAGAAACTTGCACCCAACCAGACAAAGGATTACCAGCGCAAGCGGGCTGAGTTCGTGCTCGACAATTATCTCCTGCCACACCTCAACTACTCCATGCCAGCCAACTTAAAGGAAGGCGACGAGGGATACCACGAAATGGTCCTCTCGGTCCGGCTTGCAAAGGGCCACTTCCTCGGGCGCATGGCAGAGGCTTGTTTCGATCTCGTGCTGGATAAGCGCAGGATCGATGACAAGGACCACTACTCCAACAAGCGGTTAAAACTTGCCGGAGATTTAATGGAAGATCTCTTCCGTATATCCTTAAACCGGCTGACCCGCGACATCAAGTACCAGCTCGAACGTGCCAGCATGCGTCACCGCGATCTCTCGATTGGGACGGCCGTGCGGGCTGATGTGCTGACCGAACGCCTGTTACATCCGCTCGCAACGGGAAACTGGGTGGGTGGAAGAACCGGTGTTTCACAACTCCTCGATCGCATCGACCACATGGCCGTGCTCTCGCACCTGCGCCGCGTTATCTCACCCCTCTCACGTTCACAGCCTCATTTCGAGGCCCGTGACCTGCACCCGACCCAGTGGGGCCGGATCTGCCCAAGCGAAACACCAGAAGGTCCGAATTGTGGGCTTGTCAAGAACTTTGCCCAGATGGTTGAGATCAGCAAAGGGGTAGATAACGAAGAACAGATCCTGCTTATCCTGAACAACCTTAATGTTGAACCGATCAAGGGAGATTCAAGATGAAGAAATCACGCGTGTTTGTTGATGGTGCACTTGTCGGACTCCACAATGATCCAAAAGCACTGGTTGCCAGTATCCGGGCCATGCGCCGCAAGGGCGAGATCGCTTCAGATGTGAATGTTTCCCACAAAGAATACAACGGCGATGTTGTTATCCTCACCGATCAGGGCCGGGCCCGGCGCCCGCTGATTGTCTTAAAGAATGGTGAACCGATCATCACGGATGCAGATCTTGCAAAACTTGCCAGAAAAGAGATCGATATGAACTGGTTTGTCCAGCGCGGCATGATAGAGTTCTGCGATGCCGAAGAGGAAGAAGATCTCCTCATTGCCATGAACTTTGACAAGATCACGCCCGCCCACACACACCTTGAGATCGATCCCTCCCTGATCCTTGGTATCGGTGCAGCCCACGTTCCGTTTCCGGAGCACAATGCCAGTCCGCGTGTTACAATGGGTGCAGGAATGGTCAAGCAGGCGCTCGGTTTTGGATGCTCCAATATGAAACTTCGTCCCGACACCCGCGGTCACCTGCTTCACTATACACAAAAACCGCTCACACACACCCAGACTTCCGAGCTGATTGGCTCAGATGATCGCCCGGCAGGACAGAACTTTGTTGTTGCGATCATCTCATACGAAGGCTACAATATTGAAGATGCGCTCATCTTTAACAAGGCGTCTATCGAGCGCGGACTCGGACGATCCCATTTCTTCCGCACCTATGAAGGCGAAGAACGCCGCTATCCCGGTGGTCAGATCGATCGCATCGAAGTCCCTGAAGAAGAAGTTGCCGGTGCCCATGGTGCAGATTCTTACAAGAACCTTGATGAAGATGGTGTCATCAACCCAGAGACTGTTGTCGCCGAGAAGGATGTCCTGATCGGAAAGACTTCCCCGCCCCGGTTCCTTGAAGAACCGACCGGTGAACTGATTGCTGTAGAGAAGCGCCGCGACACGTCTGTAACCATGCGCAGCAACGAGCACGGTATTGTCGACACTGTGATCATCACTGAAGGCGAGAACAGCTCACGGCTGGTCAAGGTGCGGACACGGGATCTCCGTGTACCGGAAGTTGGCGATAAGTTTGCATCACGTCACGGACAAAAAGGTGTTATTGGTCTTATCGCACCGCAGGAAGATATGCCATTTACCGAGAGCGGACAATGTCCTGACCTTGTGATCAACCCCCATGCAATTCCAAGCCGTATGACTGTCGGTCACATGCTTGAGATGATTGGAGGCAAAGTCGGGTCGCTTGAAGGAAGGCGTATCAACGGCACCGCATTTGGTGGCGAGAGCGAGACAGATATCCGTGCGTCGTTAAAGAAACTAGGGTTTTCTCACAATGGCCGCGAGATCATGTATGACGGTCTCACCGGCAAGCAGTTTAAAGCTGATGTCTACATCGGTGTGATCTACTACCAGAAACTCTACCACATGGTATCAGCAAAGATGCATGCCCGTTCCCGTGGGCCGGTGCAGGTGCTCACCCGCCAGCCAACAGAAGGCCGTGCCCGTGAAGGCGGTCTCCGGTTTGGTGAGATGGAACGCGATGTGATGATCGGACACGGTGCAGCAATGGCATTGAAAGAGCGCCTGCTCGATGAGTCTGATAAGGTGATGGAATATGTCTGTGCACACTGCGGTATGGTTGCAATGCTTGACCGCCGGCGCAACATGACCCGCTGTCTTGCCTGTGGCAACGAGACCGATATCTACTCGGTCGAGATGAGCTATGCCTTTAAGCTCCTGTTAGATGAGATGAAGAGTATGGGAATTGCACCCAGATTGAAATTACAGGATGTGGTGTAAGATGCCATCCCCAAAAAGAATCGGACAGATAGAGTTTGGCCTGTTATCCCCAAAAGAGATCCGCGAGATGAGTGTGCGCAAGATCATCTGGGCAGACACCTATGATGATGACGGGTTTCCCTATCCACAGGGACTCATGGACTTAAACCTCGGTGTCATTGACCCCGGTCTCCGGTGCAAGACCTGCGACCAGAAGGCCAGCGAATGTCCTGGGCATTTCGGGCATATCGAACTTGCAAAGCCGGTCATCCATGTCGGGTATACGCGGCTGATACGAAAACTCCTGCGTGTTACCTGCCGCTCCTGCGGACGGGTGCTGTTAAGTCCTGAAGAGATCGAGAAGGTTGTCGGAACAGAAGATGACCAGACCGGTGATCTGCTATCAGAAAAGGATGTAAAAAAGGAGCGTATATGCCCGCACTGTGGCGACCAGCAGCTCAAGATCAACTTCGAGAAACCGACAACGTTTTCTGAAGTGGTTATTGAGGAAGGTAAAAAAGTTGAGCACAAGCTCACTCCTGCAGATATCCGTGCACGCATGGAGAAGATCCCTGATGAGGACTTAATCCCGCTGGGCATCAAACGCCCGGATGTTGCCCGTCCTGAATGGACGATCTTAACTGTGCTTCCGGTACCTCCGGTAACCATGCGCCCGTCAATTATCTTAGAGAACGGACAGCGTTCGGAAGATGACCTCACCCACAAGCTTGTGGATATCATTCGTATCAACCAGCGCTTCAAGGAGAACCAGGATGCAGGTGCCCCCCAGCTGATCATCGAAGATCTCTGGGAACTCTTACAATACCATGTCACTACTTACATGGACAACGAAGTAGCCGGCTGCCCTCCGGCACGACACCGTAGCGGCCGCCCGTTAAAGACACTCTCGCAGCGTCTGAAGGGTAAAGACGGTCGTTTCCGTGGTTCACTATCCGGTAAGCGTGTGAACTTCTCATCGCGTACCGTTATCTCTCCGGACCCCAACCTCTCGGTTCGGCAGGTAGGTGTACCACGAGCGGTTGCAAATGAGATGACCATTCCCGTGCGTGTCACTATCCATAATATTGAAGAACTCAAGCAGATTGCAAGGAACGGTCCCATCCGCCCGGATGTTAATGCGCCCTGTGGTGCTAACTATGTGATCCGCCCGGATGCAAGGCGTCTCAGGCTCGCTGAAGGCAATCTCGATACGGTTGCCGATATGATCGAACCCGGCTGGACTGTTGAGCGGCATCTCAGGGACGGCGATGTTGTGCTCTTCAACCGTCAGCCCTCACTGCACCGCATGAGCATTATGGCCCACCGGGTCAAGGTTATGGAAGGCAGGACTTTCCGGCTCAACCCTGCAGTCTGCCCTCCATATAATGCCGACTTTGATGGCGATGAAATGAACATGCACGTGCCCCAGACGGAAGAGGCGCGTGCTGAAGCAACCATCTTAATCTCTGTGCAGGAGAACATCCTCTCACCTCGTTTCGGTGGCCCCATTATTGGCGGTATCCATGACCACGTGTCGGGTATCTTCATGCTCACGCATGATACCCGCTGGTTCACAAAAGAAGAAGCCCTCTACCTGCTGCGGTACACACGCGTCGAACGCATGCCGGCACCGGGTAAAGTTGAGGAAGGAATAGAATACTGGAGCAACAAGCAGGTATTTTCAGTAATTCTTCCCGAGCACCTCAACATGGTCTTCCAGGCAAGTTCCTGCCAGAACTGCGATGTCTGTAAAAAGGAACTCTGCGAACGGGATGCGTATGTCCGGATCTTTGACGGAATCTTAGAGTCAGGCACGATCGACAAGAAAGCGATCGGTGCATTTGATGGGCAGATCGTTAACCGTATCATCAGGCAGGAAGGCATGAGCCGGGCAACCGACTTCATCGATGACATGACCAAACTCTCGATTCGTGCGATCATGTTCGATGGTTTCTCGTTTGGTATCGATGACGAAGACCTGTCCAAAACCGAGTATGGCCAGATCGAAGAAGTGCTCAGGAACGCATCACTCGATGTTGACCGCCGTATCAAGATCTACGAAGACGGGCAGCTCGAACCCATGCCCGGACGTACCGTTGAAGAGACGCTCGAGATGCAGATCATGCAGGTGCTTGGAAAAGCCCGTGACCTGACTGGTGAGATTGCAGGACGTCACTTAGGTCTTGGCAACAGCGCAGTGTTAATGGCAGTCTCCGGTGCCCGTGGTTCGATGCTCAACCTGACACAGATGGCCGGTTGTATCGGTCAGCAGTCGGTTCGTGGTGAGCGTATCGTCCGTGGTTACGATGACCGTACACTCCCGCATTTCCGGAAAGGTGAGCGTGGATCGGATGCACACGGTTTCATCCAGCACAGCTACAAGGGCGGGTTAAACCCGACCGAGTTCTTCTTCCACGCAATCGGTGGTCGTGAAGGTCTCGTTGACACAGCCGTTCGTACGTCCCAGAGCGGGTACCTCCAGCGCAGGTTGATCAATGCGCTGCAGGACTTAAAAGTGGCGTATGACGGAACAGTCCGGACAACCGGTGGCAGGATCATCCAGTTCGAGTATGGTGAAGACGGCACTGACCCGACCAAGAGCGCCTTTGGCGACCCGGTCGATGTCAAGGGTATTGTTGAGAGTATCTTAAAGGAGGCAGCCTGATGACGCTATCAGAGAAGTACGACAAGAAAGTTGAGGCTGCAGACCTCCCGGTCAAGACAAAAGACCAGATCAGAAAGTTCCTTGCAGAAAAAGAGATCACAGAAACTCAGTTCAGGCAGATCCTTGAACGCGTGATCAAGGAGTACAAGTCCACCCGGATTGAACCGTGCGAGGCAGTCGGTGTGATTGCCGCCCAGTCCATTGGTGAGCCCGGTACGCAGATGACGATGCGTACGTTCCACTATGCGGGTGTCGCTGAGATCAACGTTACCTTAGGTCTGCCGCGTCTCATAGAAATCATGGATGCTCGAAAAGAGCCCAGCACACCGACGATGACGGTATTTCTTGAGGAAGATTACCGCAATGATCGTGACAAGGCCCGTGAAGTGAGCTGGCAGATTGAGGCGGCACCCCTTCATGAGTTTGGCGATATCACAACCGACATGGAGAACATGCACGTGGTTGTGCACCTGAACACCAAGGTCTGTGAAAAGCGCAAGATCTCACCTGATGAGATTATGGAAGTTGCACCAAAGAAGATCCGTGACCGCAGGCACTATCGTGATTTTGAGCATGAAGTTGATGAGAAAAACTCTACCCTCATCTTCTCTCCTAAAGACAAGGAGAGTTACCAGAATCTCTTCCAGCTTGCAGAACACGTAAGAAAAGTGGTTGTGCAGGGAATAGATGACATCCTGCGTGTCGTCGTAAGGAAGGAGGGCGGGGAGTATATACTTTATACTGAAGGCTCCAACCTTAAAGACGTATTTGATGTGGCTGGTGTGGACACTACCCGTACCCGTACCAATAACATCAGTGAATGTGCAAATGTGCTCGGTATCGAGGCAGCCAGAAATGCGATCATCTTTGAAGCGGTATCAACGCTCAATGAGCAGGGTATCTTAGTCGATGTCCGTCATCTGATGCTTGTTGCAGATATGATGTGCATGGAAGGCGAAGTCAAACAGATTGGACGGCATGGAATTGCTGGCGAAAAGGAGAGCGTGCTCTCGCGTGCAGCATTCGAAGTGACGGTCAATCACCTGCTTGACGCGGCCGTTGCAAATGAAGTTGATGAACTGAGCGGCGTTACCGAAAATGTCATTGTCGGTCAGCCGATCCAGCTCGGTACCGGCGATGTGAAACTTATCGCAGTCAGACAACACGACAATTAAAATTTTACGAGGAATTGTACATGGATTTTAATGCATCACTCAGAAGGGCCATAAAGACCGGAAATGTAATTCTTGGCCAGAACAACACAGAAAAATGCGTAAAAGAAGGCAAAGCCCAGATGATCGTTATTGCAGGCAACTGCCCGGCAGCTTTCAAGTCAAAAATTACTGCTACAGAGAATCTCTTCATTCACACCTTTGAAGGTTCAAGTGTGGCGCTCGGAAAAGCCTGCGGAAAGCCGTTCATGGTGAGTACGCTTGCGATTATCAGCCCGGGCGAATCAGATATCCTGTCCCTAAAGAGGGCATGATAATATGGGCGAAGTAGTACTTACCGAAGACTGTATGCGCCTTATCTCTCAGTTCGAGAGCCTGACTGGTGCAGGAAGCCGGGACTGTGTGATGGATGACCGGAACGCCCGTCTCATCTTTGTGATAAATCCCGGTGATATGGGGCTTGCTATCGGCAAGAAGGGAGCCTCGATCAAGAAGGCTTCGGAAGTGATGGGAAAGAAGATCGAAGTTGTTGAGTACAACAACAATGTCGAGCAGTTCATCAGGAACTGTTTCTTACCTGCGCAGGTCACTTCGCTGATCTTTGAAGGCGAACTTGGACAACAGACGGTTCAGGTCGAAGTCAGTGACGCAGATCGCGGCATTGCGATTGGAAAGGATGGAAAGAACATCTTCAAGGCAAAGAAGCTCTCCCAGCGCCATTATGATATTGCAGATGTCCAGATCCTCCAAAAAGAGATGGATGAACAGCCGGCTGATGAGCAGGCTCAGTAATAATTTTCTTTTTTTGATTCTTTAAAAACTCAATCATATTTCCGGAACAATGCCGGGTTCTGCCTGCGGATCCACCAGCGCCTCAGCAGCAGGATACAACCGATAAGGGTCGCGAGACCTGCGATTATTGCAACAATCGTCACGACCGGCAGCGGGGATGTGGATTGCGGTGGAGCAGGAACAGGGGTTTCTGTCGGGACGATACCAGCCGGGGTGTGAATTACTGCAGCCGGAGTCTCTCTGGAATAGGCAGCCAGTGTGGGGGCAGAGCTGGCAGTTCTGGCGACCTTTACAAATACCGCAAAAAGGCTGAAGTGTTTTGTCGTAGTGGTAACCGTTTGGGTGGAGAGATCGACACTTGTCGGTAGAGATACCCATGTTTTTGCAGTATTATCGTAATATTGGATGGTAATATCCTGGGACTTGCCATTGGCCTGGGCAAGCGTAGTATCCCACTGGGACCCGGTCATGGTAAAGGTAATCGTCACCATTTGATCGAAGGTTGCCCCGGCCGGTGAACATACAACGCCAAGACCCCCGGCAGCAAAAACGGTGCCTTCAGGCGAAGTGGTGCTCCCGGTTATTTCGGAAACGGCTTCCTGCGATACCGGTGTTACGGTCACTTCGCTGATTGGCTGCCCCTGTGCAGTGAGGGATTTTGTAGACTGGGGTATTGATACCTCTACGTCGATTGGTGATTCTAACGTGGTTTCGACAGAATAGGGGGCAAGGGTCTGGCCAAGATCATTGGTTTTGATGGATACGCTTGCCTGTCCGGAAGGACCGGTAATGGCGGCCTCTTTATCTTCTGAAACATCCTCGTCATCACCATCACCCCCGCTGGGTTGTGGGGGGGGAGTTGGTTCCGGGACCTGGGTTACCGTAAATCCATTGGAAAGTGTGGCAAACCTGCTGTTGACATTGGTCACAACCAGGTTCCAGGATCCAGAGGGTGCACCGGTCAGGTTGAAAGAACCGGTAATACTGGTTGTCGAAGATACGGAAATTCCTGTTGCGGGAATAGAGTCTACGGCGATTACCTCAAGGGCATCGTTGCCACGCGATGTAACATAGACCATGGATCGATAGAGTGCAACACTGCTCGGAGTTTCAATAAGTGCACCACCGGCTCCGTTTGAAAGGCCGGTCTTGTATACCGGTACAGCGGGATCAGAAACATCGATGATGTCCAATGTGTTTCCCCCGTTGCTCGCAATGTAAGCATATTTCCAGTCAGCCGAAATTTCAGCATCGACCGGCACGTTTAACCACGCGACCCCTGCCGTCTTGGCCAGGCTTCCACGGTGAACCGGTGCGGACTGGTTACTGATGTCGATAATCTCCAGCGCGTTCCCCTTGCTTGTGACAAATGCGTTGTAGCCGGCCACAGTCACACTCCACGGGTTGTCAAGCAATGCACCACCTGCCCCGTTCACCACGCTTCCCATGTGTAAGGGAGCAGCGGGATCTGTAATATTCACGATCTCAAGGGCGTTGCTCCCAAAACTGGCAACATACACGTACGGGTAATCATCGATAACAGCGAGATCGTACGGTGTGAGCAGCTTCGCCCCGCTCCCCCCACCCGCTCCGCTCACAAGACTTGCATGATGTACGGGAGCAAGGGGGTTGGATATGTTCACGATCTCAAGTGCATTGCTGCCGGAACTGGCAACAAATGCAAAATTCCTGGAGACAACAACTCTCTGCGGTTCCTTGAGAAGCGCCCCGCCAACTCCGTGGGAGATATTGCTCTTGTGGACTGGTGCCGAAGGGTTTGAGATGTCAATAATTTCGATGGCATCATTCCGGTAACTGGCAACATAGGCATATTTTCCGGATATGGCTACATCGTAGGGGCCGTCCAGGTACGCCCCGCCTTCACCGTTAACAATACGGCCTTCATGTACCGGAACAAAGGGATTGCTCAGGTTTACGATCTCCAATGCATTGCTTGTATTGCTGGCGATATACGCGTAATTGCCTGAAATCGTAACCCTGGCCGGGTCGTTGAGAAGCGCTCCGCCCGTACCGTTGACCAGGCTCCCGGCGTGCCGCGGATTGAGGGTTGAAGACTTCAGCATCACATCTGCACTATTTACAAAGTTCGTTCCTTCAATGTCTGTGATGCTGATGCTTCCCGTGTGCCCGGTCGAAGGCGCGATACTGGATACCGTTGGATCGGTCTTCCAGGTTACGTTGAGAACCGAGAACTCCTGGGTGGTATATTCGGTATTATTGAAGGTGGCATTGTAGTCCATCCACATCTTGAGCTTATACTGGCCTTTAGGGCGGTTAGTCGAGTTACCCCAGCTGTTCTGTATGATCCAGTATCGTTTGGCAAGGTCACTATCTGTTTTATTGTACCCCATAAGGATCATGGCGTGACCACTGCCCTCACCGGCTGAATCATTGAAAAAAGACTGATTATACTGGTCCATGTCCCAGATTTTATTATCATCTTGGTTATTCCAGAAGTCCTTGAATTGATCCCAGGCTGTTTTGTTGGGCAGCTGCATTGAATAATATATTACCTTTTTATCTACCAGTGCAAGGGTGATATTATCAATTGCTGCGGTTTGGTTTGAGTACGGTTTTTCCAGTACCCGCAGGTCTTCTACCCGGCTGAGACCGAAATTCGGGGTATTGGTTATGAGGTTTTTTGGAAGCGTTGTCTGGGCATTGTTGCCATCGACATCGGAATCCTTATACGAGGCGTTGACATTGCTCCAGGGAACCACAAACGGTCCCCCCGCATAGGACTGGTTCACTCCGGTGGTGTAGATATCAGAAAACGTGGAGGCAAATCCCCCGGTACAGGCCCAGTCATGGGGTTTTTGCATGAGGATATTTCCATCCATATAATTCGAGTTGAAGAACTGGATCGATAACGGGGTTGATGTGCCTGTGTATACGAAGAGAGACTGGGCGAGCGCTCCGGTGCCGGCCCATACCCAGCAGCTCCCGCATTCTCCCTGGCTCCAGTTAGTGTACGAGGGCTTGGGAAATTCATTGGCAAGTGTTGTTGGGGCCTCACTGAGCTTGGCCACAGCATTATAGACTGATGCATTATCATAGGCGATATACTCATCATTCATATCCTGAATTGTGAGATCATCCATATGTGCATCCCATGAAGCGGCGACCGGATACAGGATACCGATCAGGAATGCCATGAAGAAGATGACGGCAGCCAGGTTTTTTATCAGAATACAGTTCTTCATAAATTCACTAGGGTTTCAGAGAACAACTCATTCTTTTCAATAGGGGATATAAGTTGCGAGTTTATTTTCCGGGGTTTCATAAAATGCCTGAAAATCCGGCTGACGAACAGTCTCTGTGATAATTTTCTTTTTTTGATTTTATAAAATCACAATTCCCGTAGCAAAAGCGGGATTCAAACTGAATAGACCCTCACCAATGTGCATTATTTATTGAATCAAATGAACATTCAATATAATACTTATGAACATCCGCATTGGATCGCCTTATGAGGCCGTGATAAAAAGGATCATCGAGAAAGGGTATGCCGGAAATCAGACCGAAGTGATCCGTCAGGTCCTCCTTGCCTATGAGCGAATGCTTGAGGATGAAGAACTCATGCTTGTCCATAGAGCAGTTACGGTATAAGTGAGCGAGATAAAAAATTAAAAAAAATCCATCCAGCTCCTTTGATGAGGTAAAGAAAATCCTCAACAACTGAACTCAAAAGGTAAACGATGTGCTGAACCTTTCCAGTTATGTTCAGTAACTTTTTTTGTTGATAGAAAAGTGAGTGGCCGAGTATCTTAAAAAAAAGTTTTTCAGGACGATGCCATTTCCTGTTTACTTCTCTTGATAATACCCTGAAGTAATTCTTTTCCCTCAGGTTTGGGGATTGCCCGTCCCATCTTTTTGGCAGTTTCCAGCCAAAGATCGATTGCAATCTTGAGTTCGCATAAGGTTGTCTCCTCAGTCTCCCCAAATGCCGTGCATCCTGGCAATTCCGGTACGAGACCGATAAACCCCTCATCCTCATCGCTGTAAAATATTTCCAGTGTATATTTATGCATCGCCATTCTCCTCAAGTAAGGAATATTTCTCAATTACTTTACACAATTGTTTAACCCGATAAGGTTTTGCTTTTCCGCCAATATCCTGAAAGTTCAGCATCTCTGCAATACCCTCCATGACATAGATCCTGTGGCTTCCTTTTCCCCCACGACACACAAATCCGAATTTTTCTGCAGCATGGCATAACCCCTCAAAGCGAATATTTTTTGGATTGTGAATAAGATTATCGTAAATGGACCGCTTTCTCATTGGTAATACTATGCGATATCATCAATCAATCCTGTCCGATGGCAAAAATAAAAAAACGGGCTTGGAGGGATTTGAACCCTCGACATCCGGGTTAGAAGCCCGGCGCTATGTCCAAGCTAAGCCACAAGCCCCCTTGGTGCCTGATAACTACGTTCTTTAGGATGATTAATATGATTCATGAGGCGCTTAACATTCGCACGATAAAAAAGATAATTCTCTCTCGGGTGCCGGGTCTGTGATGATAGATCTCATTGGCATTTAAAATATTTTCTAAAAATTTTCTCACACAAAAAAATATTTTCAGATTTTTTTGCCGACAATGAATACGATCTTCTCTTAACTGGCGATTCGTGTTTTTTCCACAAAAGCGATTTAATAAAATTTATCAGATGATGATGCGTAATAGTTTTCATTCGGTTGAATAATCGGG
>JAURZP010000133.1 GCA_030653335.1 Methanoregula sp.
CGCAGCACAGGGTTTCGCGCACGTCCGTACGGTGTAAGCGTTTATAAACCAACGGCCCATTGCAACCAGATCGGCATATGCGCTCTTAATAGTGGATGAAATGGCCGTTCGTTGAACCTGCAGGTTCTAAATATTTATTAATCACCTGTTCCATGTTATAGTATGGATTGGACAGCTGATCATCGGAAACTGGCACAAAAATACAAGAGCGTAAACGAGATTCCTGAAAAGGAACGCAAATACAAGTGCCACACCTGCCACCTCATTGTTGAGGAGAGTCCGTGCCCGAATTGTAACGAGACACACCTTGAGATCATGTGCCCGCTCGATCACTGCCACTGCTCCCACGAGATTCTCTCAGGTATCGAATACTGCCCGCTCTGCGGAAAACCAGTCTGCCCTGAATGCGGCTCCCACGATGTCACCCAGATCAGCAGGGTAACCGGTTACCTGCAGGATGTATCCGGGTGGAACGCCGGCAAGCAGCAGGAACTCAAAGACCGGACACGCTATTCGGTTGCATGAGATATTTCACTGATACCAATACTCTTTTCATCCGCGGAACGTTCCGCGCTGCAAGTACCGGCATCAATGGCGGCACACGCCAGGTCTCCACACTTTTTAACCATACCGTTTCTTCAGGCTGGGACCATACCGATCCGGTAAAGGAACTGGAGAGGGTTGCAGCAGGGGCCGGTCTTGCACCGGCATTTTTCGGGCTGCTAACCGCAGTGCCGGTGCAGCATTGCTGTGTGCTCCAGTATGATTTTGTGACGGTATTCATCACTGCGGGGATTAGGCGCGAACCACCGGAATCAGCCGGGACAATCAACATCATCGTCACCAGCAGCGAGGGCATGGAAGACTCAGCCCTGTTAGAGACGATCATGGTGGCAACCGAAGCAAAGGCAGAAGCCCTTGCCGCACTGGGCCTTCCGCTGAGCGGTACACCAACCGATGCGGTGATCGCAGCCTGCGAGGGGGAGGTTACACACCTGTATGCCGGGCGCAGTAGCGAGGTAGGGCGTCGCGTCAGGGGAGCCATACTCCATGGTATCCCGCACGGTGTACAACGTCACGACAGCGGAATTTCTGACCGTCAGCCGTCATTTTTTATTTTCAGCCGGTTTAAGGGTGAGCACTGGGTGGAGTGGACACCCCACAACTGCCCCTATTATCCCTGCCATTTTAAAGGGCAGAACTGCGACTTCTGCTACTGCCCGTTCTACCCGTGCGGTAATGAGGGGCTTGGGCAGTGGTCTGCGGGCTCCAATGGGAACAAGGTATGGAACTGTGCGGGGTGTACACTTCTCCACGAAGAGGAGAACGCCAGTTACCTGAAGAAATTTCCATCTGCTTCACTAACGGAAATTAAGTTAAGAAAAAAGTGAGGCGGGATTTAGTTCCCGCTGATGCCAAGAGCCTTGAGGAGCTCGGGCAGCGGAATACCGTGTGCCTCTGCTGCCTGCCGGATTGTTTCGCCACGGGCGATCGCGCACCCTACGCAGCCCATGCCGAACTTAAAGAGGGCCTCGGTGGACTCGGGTTTTGCCTGTAAGAGTTCATAGATCGTGCTGTCTGCATTAATTTCTGCCATACCTCAGAATAGTCTGCCTGTGGTCAAATAAACCTGACCATTACGGCGAGTGCTATGAAGTGCCGGTTCACTTTCGCCCCGCTTACTTCGCAATATATAGACAGGATCAGATCCGATAGTTATGTGGAGATGTACGAAATGGATTTTTCCGAAGCAGCAGACAGAATCTCCCGTAAGTTCCAAAAGAGCGGACAGACCATTGATCCCAAAAAGATCGAGGGAAAACTTCGCAGACTGATCGAGGAGTTCAATGTACAGCCATCAGAAGCAGAGCGCAGCGTAACCAATGAACTTGCAAAAGAGTTCAACATCCCATCAATGGGAACCGGTAGCGCAGGCAGTGGCGGTACTGGCAGTAGTGGCACAGAAGAGAAGAAGATCGCTGATGCGGCACCCGGAGAGTGGGTTACGATCGAAGGCAAGATCGTGGCGCTCGCAGCTCCCGCATCACCGTCAATTGCACAGGGCGGCATCATAGCCGATGAGTCCGGTGCTATCCGCTTTGTTGTATGGGCAAAGGCGAATGCACCGGCAATGGCAGTCGGGTCCTGGTACCGGATCGAGTCCGCGGTTGTGGACGAGTTCAAGGGTATCGCGAGCCTGAAGATCCATTCCGGCACAACGATCAAGGAGATCGAAGAGGACAGAGCCCTCATGCCCACCACTGTACCGATCAGCGAACTGCACCCCGGTATTGGCAGCCTCCGGGCAAAAGTGGTCCAGGAATGGGACGTAACCCACGAACGAATGCTCCAGTCCGGCCTTTTAGGCGATGAGACCGGCACGCTCAAGTTCGTGATCTGGAAAGAGCCGGGCAAAGAGAGCCTGACACCGGGTTCGGTGTACAATATCTTCTACGCTCAGGTGGACGAGTATAACGGCCGACTCTCGTTAAACCTCAATACTGCGATGATCATGCAGGAGGAGGGCGATATTATCGTGAGCGGGGGTGAAGCGGCAGTCAATGGCGCTATCGTTCACGTCGCACCCGGCTCCGGTATCATCAAGCGCTGTCCGGTAGAGGGGTGCAATCGTGCCCTCTCACGCCAGAACTACTGCCCCGTGCATGAGATCCAGCCTAAGTTCACCTACGATCTGCGGATCAAAGGCTGGTTAGACAACGGAAAAAAGACGCACAGTGTGCTACTCCAGCGCGATGTGGTGGAGTCACTCACCGGCATATCACTCGATGCGGCAAAGGAGATCGCAGAGAACAATCCGCTGGGTATGGACGAGGTCTTCTTACAGATGAGGGACAAGATACTCGGCCGCTATTTCTCCTGCCACGGGCGCGAGATCGATAACCGCGTTC
>JAURZP010000135.1 GCA_030653335.1 Methanoregula sp.
CCATAGTCTGGAGATCGAAAAAGATCTTCATCAGATAATTGATCCGGCGATACTGGAGTGTGCCAGTCCCGACAGGAATCACAATGGGTTGGGGGACTTGATCGTACTCATCGCCATAAAAACCGATGAGGCGGGTTGTGGTTGTCTCGATGTACACATAATCCCGTTTCCCATCGGAAAATACACGAAACGATGGCTTGTTCGAAGAGAGATATATCCGGATTCCTGAAGCTACATGCTTAAGCGAAGGAAACGCCAGCAGGGCAACATCGTAGCCTTCGCGAGAGAGCAGACCGTTTAAGAGAAGTGCTTTTTCATCGCAGTCACCCTTGCCATCAAAGATCACTTCGACCGGGTAGCGTGGATTTTCAGCTGTAGTATTATCGTATGGGATCTGCTGGACAAAACTGGTGACCATCTCAAGATATTCGTCATCGGTCAGGTTATAGCTTCCACGGTACCGGGTTTTTCGTATCTCTTTTAGGATATCTGTATAGAACGAATCAAGGGCTGGATCCTCCATCATCTCGCGATAAAGGTAACCGAAATCTTCCGTCCCGTTCCCTTGTTGTTTATTTAAAGAGGTGTTGGCTGCACGGTAAAGAGAGGTATTGACCGGTATATTGACAACATAATTTTCAGAACGATAGATAAAATCAAATCGCCGGTAGGCAGTGGAATCCGTTGGGATCGGATTAATGACAAGGTTCTGGTAAGATTGCGGTAATTGATTTGGGGTGGTTGAGGCAACAGGTTCTGGAGTTTTGACAATAACATATGAAGTCATTTTCACTTGAGGAGTTCCGGCAGGGCCGGTTGCCGGAGTGTGGGGGGTTATGACCGGAACCGGGAAATGAAATGGAGATGACAGGCATCCTGCAGTGCAGATTAGGAGCAGGAGAAAAAATCCAATGAAAAACCGGCAGATATTGGCGCACTGCATGTACACGTATTTGGAGGGCGTTCCACATCAATATTGAGGTTACAAGTTCTGTAGTAAACAGCATGATCTTTGCAATCCTGCCATCACATGCGTTAAAATTAAAAAAAAAAGGGAAAATAAAAAATTTAAGGTTTACGATAAACAAACACGCCACCAATAATAAAAACCAGTGCGAGTGCTCCAACAGAAAGAGTCCATGGTAAAGGGGATTTTGCGGAGGTTGGAACCTTTGTCGCAATGGCAGTGAGATCCCCTGGAGGAAGAAGTGTCGGGTCCAAAGCCTGTGCCAGTGCAAATGCAGTCTTTGCTTCATCAACTCTGCCGAGATGCCTGAGCGCGTCTCCCTTGTTATACCAGGCTATGGAATGCGTGGTTGTCAGGTTGCCTTCCGATGCCAGGGCTGCATCAGCGGCTATGAGTGCTTCATTGTACCGCCCGACAACTGTTAAAATCCCCGCACGGTTCGCCTGTATGATCGGCATTAAAGAGCTGACATTGAGTGCAAGCGCCTGATCGGCTGCCCGTAATGCTTCATTATATTTTCCTGCATTTGCAAGATCTACGCTTTTATCATAGAGCGCACCTGCGGACTGGAGTTCTGTGGAAGTTTCTGCTGCATTCACAATACCAGAAACGAAAAGCAGGACAAGGACACATGCTGTAACCAAACGATAATTCATCTGAATCAACCTGCTCTATCGTTTGACTTCAGATATGATAAAAATGGTTGGGGGGCCGGTCAACTGTTGCGCCTTACAATTGCAAGGAATCCTGCAATCCCTATTCCGAGCAGTGCAATCCAAGCCGGCAGTGGAGCATAAGTGGTCTTTTTGGCAATCACCGGTGAAGTTGGCAGGGTCGTTGGAGTGACTGTGGTTACAGGTGTTGAGTTTGTTACCTGAGGCAACGTGGTTGCGACTGTGACTAAAGAGGTTGTTACTACCAATGGTTCGGGGACAAGGAACGTGACAGTTGCTGATGAACTTGTCTTTCCTGTCGATTCATTTCCCCCAATGGTCCCATAACTCTCCTGCATGCGGTTGAGGTTCTGGGTTAAGGTAAACGAGTAAGTGCCGGGGGGATAGATCATGTCCCCCTGGATATTTCGCGCAGCATGATCCCAGACATTTCCGTTTCTCCAGAGATAGGGAGACGACGTAACATAGGGATTGTTCTCAAAGGGCAGGATAAGGGTATTTGCGAGTCCATAACTTCCTGTATAGATATTGGGAACATTGCGTGCAAGTGGATCGGTCAGTTTCACTGTAAAAAAACCATCGGATGGATTTGAGTTGGGGCGGTTTTGGTTCTTGAGCGCAGGATAGAGGTTTGTATCAATCCGGTAGGTGATATTGGTTGCGCGCGGGATTGCCATTCCTGTGACATCCTGATCTTTATCCAGATCCCAGATTTTAAGGGAGATCTGTGGATCGTGGAGATCAAAGACCGGGAAATTGGGTTTCTTATCGTCGCAATACCATGTACCGGTGTATCCGGTAAAGATTTCGGGCTTGAAATCGAAGTGATAAATGTTATCAGGCGCGGTACTGATCTCAAAGAGGGTAATATTTTTTGCGGGGGATCCACTTGGAGAAGTGCCGTTTTGCCACCATGCGATAATTCGACAGCCGTTTAAGGCAGACGAGATATCGATGTCTTTTTCACCAATAAAGACTGGAGATGTCGCCGCAATTTTGTTAAGGCTTGCAGCAGCAGGGGCAATGAGCAGAAAGATTACACAAAAAGTGAATAAAAGATATTTTCCTTGCATGAATGTAATTCTTAAAACCATTATGATAAACATTATGACATTCATAAAAAGAATACTTCATTTTCCCCAAGCAAGAAAATGAGTATAACTATAAAAAATACATTACATCATAATAAAATTTTCAGCAAACATGAGGACACTTTATGGAGGAGAGCCACACCATCTGGATAGAAAAATACCGCCCATCCAGACTCGCCGAAATTGTAGGTCAGGATGAGGTCGTGGAGCGATTGTCATCATATGTAAAGAGCAAAAACCTCCCCCATCTCCTGTTTACGGGAAGTGCCGGCGTGGGAAAGACCACTGCGGCAGTCACGCTTGCAAAGGAGTTTTACAAGGATTCATTCCAGATGAACTTCCGCGAGATGAATGCTTCAGATGAGCGCGGCATTGATGTAGTGCGCAACCAGATCAAGCAGTTTGCCCGTACCACCCCGCTTGGAGACGCTACATTTAAGATCCTTTTTCTGGATGAAGCCGATGCTCTCACAACTGACGCGCAGGCTGCACTGAGAAGGACAATGGAGACCTATGCCCAGACGTGCCGGTTCATTCTCTCCTGTAACTATTCTTCAAAGATCATTGACCCTATCCAGAGCCGGTGCGCAATATACCGGTTCAAACCGCTTGGCGCAGAAGCCGTAAAAGAGGAAATAAAAAGGATTGCCGGTAAAGAAGGACTCAGTATCACACCGGGTGCAATGGATGCAATTGTGTATATTGCACAGGGAGATATGCGAAAAGCAATCAACGCACTGCAGGGCGGAGCTATCATCAGTTCAACGATCGATGAGAAGATGATTTATGCAATCACGTCGACTGCCCGTCCCGATGAGATCAATGAACTGCTGGGACTTTCACTGGGAGGGGATTTCGATGCCGCTGAATCGCTGCTCAATCAACTCCTTCACGAACGCGGGATCGCTCCAAACGAGCTAATTAACCAGTGTTATCGTGCGCTTGTCAAGCGGGACATGGACAGAAGTTTAAAAGTTCAGTTGATCGACCATATCGGTGAAACTGACTTCCGGCTTTCTGAAGGTGCAAACAGCGATATCCAGTTAGAAGCGCTCATTGCGCGGTTTGTGCTCACAGCACAGAAAAAACAGTGAGAAGGAACATGGACAAAACTCCTGATATGCAAGAGTCGGATAAGACCGGCGACTGGACCCGGTTATTGAAAAGCCGGTACAAAAAAGAACTCGGTGAGATCTCTCGTGAATATCCTCATAAGCGCTCTCTTTACATAGATTACAAGGATATCGAGCGTTTCGGTAAAGCGGGAATAGCCATGGCTGATGAGCTGCTTGAAAACCCCGGAAAAGTCTTAGAAGATGTAGGAGAAGCAATAAAAAACGGCCAGCTCATACGAACCAAGGATGGCAAAGATCCAAAAGGCATCAATATCCGGTTTAAAAATCTCCCGGTAAAGACCGGAATCCGCAAGATCCGATCGGATGAT
>JAURZP010000147.1 GCA_030653335.1 Methanoregula sp.
TACCAGGATCTCATAGTGCTCTCCGGGTTTCGGGGGATTGTCCTGTATCCGCCTCCTTATGATACGGATTTCATCTTCGCAGTACCGCGCAACTTCTGCGATAGTTGTGAGGGTGTTGGGGCTGATCTTTAATTTCACGTGAAGGGTCTCTCCCGTGTTACGGGTGCAGACGAACGTTTCGGGTGCATCCCGCACCTGTAGCGAGATGGACCAGATCACTTCGTAGCCCCTTTGGTTAAGGTAACGGGCAGCCTTCCGCGAGATCGTGTGAAGCGGGTTTGAGGTCATGCTGCACCCCGCTCCGGCATTGCAATCCTTAGGCTCCCTGCCGGGACACATGATCGCAAATCCTCCCTGATTACGATCTTCCTGTGCCCGAATTCAACGATAATCTTTCCAATACTGTAGAAGCCCGTCAGTTTTTCGTTCGCCTCTACTCTTTCTGAAATAACCCTCAAGGGTTTGTTAGCAGATCTGTTCTGCATTTTTCCACCGATTTTTTTTAATTGTTCACCCGCATTAACGCAACAAGCGGAACAATGAAGCATCCACTCGTTCATGATTTTAAAAAAAGACGCCGGCACCGGGTGTATTTTTAGTAGAGCCCTGGCTAAAAATCCGAACAATTATGCCCTGCGAAGATTCGGCAGGTGCCCTGTCGGATGATCGATATGAGAACTACTCAAACACCAGTTACCGACGTCTGACTATTACCAAAAAAAGTGTAGAGCGAAAATATCGGGGCGTGGCCGCTCGTCAGTCTGTACCGGAGCCCCAGTTTCAATGCATTTGCTATGCCGGTTGGAATTACGTATCCGGAGAACGGAAGGTACGCGGAAACAGAGGGTGTGACCAGATGATAGGTGACGGAAATACATTTGGCTTTAAAGGCCTTTATCGTCTTTTTTAACCCCATTTTCAGGTGCGCTACAATTTCACGGATCATTGTTATTAAAGAATCAAGCACATGCACGTATTTAAAGTAACCTTACACGTTAGATAATTCAAATTTTTTTTGGGGAAAATCCTACCCGTAAAAGGGTTTGTTTGGGATTTTTGTAAGAAACGTTTTGATGCGCGGCAAAAACATTTTGGAAATTTGCACACTCTTATGAATCTTGTGGTTAAATGGGATTTTGAGGGGCGGGGGTGCCGCATTTTTTTTATTATTTTACAGTGGGTTTTCCATTGATAAAAGGACAATTTGGGAGATTACGAGAATCATAGGTTCAAGGGGTGACTGGATATTTAAATAATTTTTCAAGTAGTGGAACACGTATGAAACAGAATCTCTTTGAGTGGCTAATGGATTCGGATCGCAAGCGGTGATTTGAAAATTCTTTTATTGTTTTCAGCAGCATAACGGACCTGTGCCGTAATCACTCCGGACCTTTGCCATGGACTTGAGAATCTCCAGTGACATTGCCTGCTCCGGATCATAAATTCCTACTTGAGTACACCAACGTTAACATTTATGGTAACTTCGGTGTACGCGAACGGGAATTTTCCGCACGGGTTTTAATCCAGTCCCATGATCTTGCCGGAACGTCACCATGAAGCCATCGTCCGGCTCGATAACCATCGGTTCCGGTACCCCACACTCCCGGCAGACGCGGATCATCTTTATCGTGCCGGAGCCAGACTTTTCAATGTACTTGATCATAAACAACATATCCGCAATGAGCCGGTTCCTCGGTCCTGAGCTGTGCCATCGCTTCAGTGCTTCAATAGTGAGCGTTGACAGCAACAGCCCGGGATTCATAAAAATTCCGATTAAAAAAAGAGCGTAACAACGAAACATCGTATAACAAACTCCGGGGAGATTGACAATTTCTATGAAAGAGACAGATAAAAAAAGTCCGGATACTGGCGTGATCAGGTGGGTCTCTCCGGAATGGCTAAAAGCACATCTGAAAGATGCCGGGCTGATCATTATTGACTGCCGTCAGAACAGCCATGCCTACTTCACGCACCACATTCCCGGTGCTATGTACCTTAACGAAGCGCTGCTCCGTATGCATCTCGGCGGGATACCGGTGCGCTGGATTCCTGCCGCACTCGCAGAAGTGCTGTTCCGTACCCTTGGACTTGAGCAGGACAGCCCGATTGTTATATATTCGGAAAGCAGGCCGAAAAATTCGTCTGCACCATGTTCCGGTGACGGACTGGAAGCAGCATTTGTTGGATATTCACTTGCCCGGTTCGGGTGCCGTTGTGTGATGATACTAAACGGCGGTCTTGATACCTGGAAAGCCGAGGGCCGTGTATTGGCGCAGGATTTTGGGGTTTCATCACCATCGGAATTTACTGTTGAGATTCCCGCCGGTATGTTCATTGATTACAAAGAATTTCTCCGCATAAAGGATCTTAAGGAAGTGGTACTGTTAGACACCCGGCCAGCTGCTGTGTACGAGGGCCCAGGACCGTGGAGAAAACCCGGTCATATTCCAGGCGCAGTCAACCTTCCGGCAGATCACCTGATGGATACAGAAAATACCACTCTCTTAAAACCGGCCGTAGAGATCCGCACTATTCTTGCCACGAAGGGGATTACCAGGGAAAAAACGATCATCTGCTCCTGCGGCACAGGAAGAACTGCAATATCAGTTTTTCTTATTCTGAAATGGTATCTGGGGTACCCGCATGTATTGATGTTTGAAGGTGGGATCACCGAATGGGTCTCACATGCAGGAAATATGACCGTGACCGGAAAGATGCCACGGTGATCCGCTCTTGCAGTTTCAACCTGTTTTTTTTAAGCATTGTTACGCAACCTGTTTCATCAATCTGCCAGGATAACATCATCCTTACTGATTCTTACATACAGGCGCAAATCAGAAATAGGGATTAACTACAAGCCTCTAGACATGAAACATGTCAAAATCCTGATCGTCTGTCTGGCGATCCTGATATTCGTCCTCTCATCAGGTTGCACCACCAGTTCCGATACAAATATCCCTGCAACAACGCAGGCAACACCGGCTAAAACTCCATTACCTACCCCGACACCAACAACCGAACCAGTAACCATTGCTACACCGGTACCCATTCCGACAACAGAACTCATCCAGGTCATGCCCAGTGACCAACAGGTCAATATTCTGCTCACAAAAGATCGCCCAACATCCGAAATTCATTTACAATACCAGGGTGGGGCCGGAGAGAGATTTACGAATAAGGTCCTGATGCGGGTATACGCTTCAGATGGAACTTACACTGAGTATGTAATGAGTGATGGCAAAAAACCCCTGCCCGGCGATGAAATTATTGCACCGGGCACAAAAGGAGATGACCGGTGCGAGGTTTTTGTGATATCAGCCGGAGTCCGTTACAAAGTGATGGACGAAGCGGCAATCGGCGGCGGGTATTATTAAAAAAACATTTTTTTTTAAAAGAGCAAACCGCTCTCATGGCAACATACAACCCGTTGATTGTTCCTCATCGTGCACACGCTTGAAAAGAAGCTTTTTTACAATGGGGATTTTACGTTGTCTGACCCGATTGTAAAGAAAAACAGACTTTCATCGCGTATTTTTTTAATCCGAAAAAAAGTGCGTGGCTGGGTAAAACTGGTGTTGACCCTTTCACTCACCAGATAATGCTTACTTGTATTTTGCCTGTTCAAGCACGCAATCGATGAGCACCAACGCAAGCATTGCTTCAGCAACCGGAACAATGCGTGGGACAATGCAGGGATCATGCCGGCCCCCGACAGATATATCCACAACATTTCCGTGGATGTCACGGGTCTGCTGGATTTTTACTATAGAGGGCGTGGGTTTCACCGCGATCCGTACTACAATATCCTGACCAGAAGAGATGCCGCCAAGAATGCCTCCCGCATGATTGCTTAAAAAACCGTTCGCAGTCATCGGGTCATTATTCTCGCTCCCAAACTTTTCAGCTGCTAAAAACCCATCACCAATCTCTACGCATTTGACTGCGCCAATACCCATCATCGCACCGGCAATCAGTGCATCGAGTTTCCCAAAGACCGGATCACCAAGACCGGCAGGGCAACCGGTTGCAGTCACCTGCACAATTCCACCCACAGAATCCCCGGCTGTCTTTGCAGCAAGGATCTCTTTTTCCATTTCCGCAGGATCTGTTTTGCCATGCACTTCGCGGATTGTACTGGTAATGGTGATTCCCCGTTTTGCAAGTAATTTCATCGCAACTGCACCCGCAGCTACCCGCGAGAGCGTCTCCCTGCCCGAACTCCTGCCACCGCCACGGTGATCCCGGATACCGTATTTCTCATGGTACGTGAAGTCGGCGTGACCCGGCCGGAATTTCTCACGGAAAACCTCATAATCCTTTGACTGGGGATTTTCGTTTCGCACCATCATAGCGATTGGCGTACCGGTGGTCTTTCCTTCAAAGATGCCGGAAAGGATCTCTACCCTGTCCCCTTCCAGCCGGGGTGAGCTGAGGAGAGAGGTGCCCGGGCGCCTCCGGTCAAGGAATGGCTGAATATCAATCTCTGAAAGTTCCATGCCGGACGGGCACCCGTCAATAACAACGCCCAGTGCCGGCCCGTGGCTTTCCCCGAATGTTGTAATCCTGAAATTGTTGCCAAATGTGTTCATATGACCAGCTCCCTTATGATTGTATCCGGTACAACAATGCCGAAGTTCAGGTAGAACTGTTCACGCGCCTGGTGGATGAACATCTCGGTGCCAGGAATCGTGTGGCACCCTTTCTTCTGTGCAGCCTGGATGAGCGGGGTCTCAGGAGGAGTGTAGACCAGATCGTACACGGTCATCTCCGGCAGGATCTGATCTTCGGTAAGCGGGCTCCGGGTATCCGGTTCCATACCCAGCGGTGTTGCATTCACTACCAGATCCGGTTTTATCGTATCAAAGGCATCCCACTCTGCTGACTTACAGCCAAACCGGTCGGCAAGGGTTTTTGCATTTGCCGGTGTCCGGTTTAAGATGGTCAGGTCCATATCGAGGTCAACAAGCGCATAAGCCGCAGCCGCAGCCACGCCTCCAGCACCGAGCAGCACGGCTTTTGCTCCCTTCATATGGACAAGCGGCTTTCTCACACCAAGCCAGTCGGTGTTATATCCTATCGAAGTCCCACAGGCAAAGACCACGCTGTTCACAGCGCCTATCAGCTGGGCTGCGTGTTCGTCCACCTCATCCACATATTCCATTATGTCCGCCTTGAACGGAATTGTTACCGAGAGACCTTTTGCATCAATGCACCGCGCGATTTGCATGATCTCATCAATTTCCGGATCCTCAAACCATGTATAATGATAATTGAGACCATAGTGCTCAAAGAGCCCATTGAAGAGCGCAGGACTCTTGCTGTGAGCGCATGGGTACCCGGCGACCCCCATGATCCGGGTCTGCGGATCCCGCTCTGCACCCACCAGCACCTGTTCGAGTTCCTGGAGTGCAAGAGATGGAATCCGTCCGGTTTTGAAGAACTGCAGGGCGGTTGTGCGCTGCTTTACTGATGAATTACCTCCGGATAAGAAATGCAGTACCTTTTCACCGGCTGCCTCTGGGGGGGTCTCACTGGTATCTACGCAGAAATCCGCAGATGCGTAATAGTGCTGGCGGCGACGATCGAGAAGTTCAGAGATCTCTTCTCTCAGCGGGAGACGGGTCAGCGGAGGGCGGGGGGATCGTAACAGCCGCGATTCGATCGCATCGATATCTGCAAATAATAAAATGAGAACACTCTGCCTGCGAAGGAGTTCCATGTTTTTAGGGTCGATCACCGCTCCCCCACCGGTGCTGATCACGACATTGTCAGGAGGCAGGGATGCGATCACCTCACGCTCTTCTGCCCGGAACCGTTCCTCACCCTCTTCGTGAAATATGGAAGGAATGGACCTGCCGGTCTTCTGCTCAACTAACGTATCCGTATCCAGCAACGGCAGGTTCAGCTGCCGGGCAAGAACTTTTCCCACTTCGCTCTTGCCGGTTCCGCGAAATCCGGTCAGCACGATCCGTTTCATGGGATAACTCCGGAAAGTTGTTCCCAGAAACCCGGGAACGATTTGTTCACACATTCTGCGTTTTGTATGGTAACTCCCCCGATACCACAACCCAGCACGGCAAAGCTCATCGCGGTGCGGTGATCATTTGCCGGGTCGATTGAGCCGCCGTGAAGGGGGAAGGGACGTATCGTGATACTATCATCAGACACCTGCACATCCCCGCCCAGCAGTCGCAGCCGCTCGGCTGTACTACTGATACGGTCGCTCTCCTTGAATTTTAAATGACTGATGCCCGTAATTGTGGTGGGCGTTGAGGCCACTGTTGCGACCATGCAGAGCGTCTGGACGGTGTCGGGCGAGGTGGCCATATTAAACGTGATGCCCCGGAGTTCCCCGGAGTTTTCCACGGTAACAGATTTT
>JAURZP010000150.1 GCA_030653335.1 Methanoregula sp.
TTTATGATCATGGGGTAAAGGGGTTAAGAAAACCCTTACATTTAGATTTTCTTGTTATTCAGGCAGATTTTTTTTATAAAAGATCATCAGGTTCTGTCTTTGACCAGCTTCTTATTGTCGCCAGCCTTTTGAGCGGTTGAAAACAGATTTTTATGCGGTGCCTTGTGCTCGTGATGGTTTGCGAGTTGTTTTGCCTCTTCACTTGCCTTCTGCTTGTCTTTGAACCCGGTAAAGAGGATACGGATATCATCAATATCATCCTTGAGATATGCAGCTTGCGGATATTCGATGAGCAGGATCTGCCCCTCTGGACCAAAGTTGTGCTCTACAGTCTTTCCTGTCATATACCGTTCCCGCTGTTCCTTTGTCGGAGCGGCGTATTTGTCTGCATAACGAAAAACGCCCATTTTTCAATCTTCCTGCGATGAATGATTGTTGATATGTGATGATAAAATGCCGGGCAGGTGTATCAGATAAACCAGTCCTGTAAAAAAAATTATTGCGAGTTCATATCATCTCATGAGAATAGACCGCAGATCCAGAATAAATCCATTCCCGGTTACGATTAAATTTTTCATAGGGTTACGGTGATGCATTTTTATTGTGGAGAATCGCAAATCCCAATAGCTCATTTTGAATAGTTCACGTATCAGCCTGCCTTTTTCTGAAGCCGTTGATTGTTTTACTCCACAACAATCGGCAAGGTCTTCTTTGCTGATATAAGGAATAGTGGACTTGTCAAAGAGGAAATTGATCGTTCCAAGAGCGCAGAGAACACCCGCTGCCCAGACATTTGTTTTTCCTGCAAGGAGAGGACTTGGACGTTTTCTGGCCAGTTTCTCAAGAAGTAAAATCCCCAGGTAATAATATTCTTCATCAATATTATCCCGACAAACCACGCGGATGATCTCACCGATCTCTTCAAATTTTGGCCGTATTACGATAGGGATTGGAGCAGAGAACGGGAAATCTTTGACTGGCGGAAATCGTCCCAGTCTTTCAAGTGGAACCGGCTCTGCTGGTATCATGCCGGTTGGCGGGGGAACGGATGGGGTAACTTTTTTTTCAGATTTGTTCTGAAGCGGTTTAGCATGTGTTTGCTCGTCAGGCAAGGCATCCACATCCAGTGGGAGTTGTTCTGTTTTTCCGGATTCCTTTTTTTTTCGCATGGTTTCACCGTAATATAAGTAATTCTTTTCGGATAGGTAATCAATATTGGGAATACGATGATTGTCTCCATTTTATGATCACAGTTCAAGGTCTCTTTTTTTTAAAACCCGCAACTTTAATCAGCGGTGGACCAATAAAAAACACAAATGCGTGGAGCAGGAGTTGAACCTGCGAACGCCTGCGCGACGGGACCCTAAATCCCGCTCCTTTGACCAGACTCGGATATCCACGCAATTTTTTTTTTAAATTTTTAAAAAATCTTCTTGTTTGTACAGGTTTACTGCCCGGAACTAAAACTATAGTCCAATTCCTGTATGCATTCAAATATTTGTCCGGGTGTGATAAGAGCATATCGCCGGAAAAAAACATACCATAGGTAAAAAAACAAATGTTACGAAAAATGGGTGAGAATTTTTTATAAGTTTTTATGAATCATAAGGGTCCATAGCAGACACTGCCCGATGTTGCTGCTTTTCCTGCGATAGCCGGAATTGTTGCGTAAACTACACAGGAAAAATCAGCACACACGGGGGACTGGGTCTCCCATTGGCGGTTCAATAAATCGTTCACCACCGATGGTTGTATTCATAATGACATGGGCGCCTTTTGTAACTGTACCAATGATGGTGGCTTCTCTTCCATATTTATCCGAGCGAAGGGCAGCAAGTATCGCATCAGCACAGGATGCCGGAACACCCATTACAACTTTTCCTTCATTTGCCACTTCGAGTGGATCGATGCCCAGCATGCTGCCGGCACTTTTTACGTTCTTTCGTATGGGCACTTTATCCTCTTCGATGCGAACGCACACCCCACTTTTTCTAGCCATTTCATTGATTGCACTTGCAAACCCGCCACGAGTCGGATCCTTCATCGCATGGATGGTTCCGGCATCAAGCGCTTTTTTAACCATATTCCAGAGCGGAGCTACATCTGACTTTATCTGCTCACCGAGATCAAAACCCTCCCGGTGTGCCATAATGGCAAGACCATGATCCCCAAGCGTTCCGGAAACAATGATTACATCACCAGGAACAAGGCCGTTGTCCCTGACAACCGTTTTTGCAATCCCAATACCGGAAGTGTTGATAGCAATTCCGTCAAGCGCACCCTTCTCCATCACTTTAGTATCTCCGCAGACAAGGTTTGCTCCACATTCACCAAGGGCTTCATCCATTGATGCCACAATCCTTGCCAGATCCTCGATCTCAAATCCCTCTTCAATGATCATGCCGCAGGAAAGCGCGATCGGCTGACCTCCCATCATTGCCAGGTCATTGATGGTTCCGCAGACAGAGATTCTCCCGATATCTCCCCCCGGGAAAAAAACCGGGCGAACCACATGCGAGTCCGTTGTAAAGACAAGGTTTTTTCCATTGAACGGGATGACAGCGCCGTCATCCAATGCCTCAAGTCCTATTCCTCCGGCATTATTGTGCGTAAATTTCGTGAGCGTTTGTAAAAGTTCGCCCATCACTTCTCCGCCAGCTCCATGCATCATGTTGACTTTCATTTAGTCCTCAACCTCGATCTCAATATTTGTGACTACAATTTCCCTGCCTTTAATCATTCTTGGCAATGCCCCACAACCGGGACAAACATATATCTCTTCACCGGAATATCCGCAGGTGCAGGAAGTCTTTGGGGATATCTCAGTGCAGACCAGCACGGTTTTTTCAAAAAGGGGATCATCTTCTTTTATAGTTCCAAACAAAAAATTTACCTGTTCAGGATTTACCATTGCCATCTTACCGACTTCAACGCTGACTCGTTTTACAGTTTTTGCATTGTTCTCAATTGCGGCCTTGCGTGCAGTAGCGTACAGGTCATAGGCAATGGAAAGCTCGTGCATCAATCCTCCAGAGCAGCATACACCTGTTTGAATATTTCCCGGGTCTCAAGACCTTCTTCCCTGGAAAGCCTCTGGATGGCAAATCCTACATGGACAAGAACGAACTCTCCGATTTTTACATCCACAAGGTCTAGCCGTACCTCCTGTTTGAGATCCCCATAATCTACAAGGCCAATATTTCCCTCTTTTATCTCAAGCACTTCTGCAGGAACTGCAACACACATCGATGATCCTCTTTAAATTCTCTAACCTGTACTGTAGGGGGTTCAACCACATAAAAACAGTGATATTGGTATCCTCATTTTTAACAAAAAAAATGTCAAAGGGAATTGCATGCACTTTCCGTGTATATGAAAATAACAGATTTACAAAAACGGGTTAACGTTTATAGAAGCACGCCACGACGGAAATGGAAGCCACACTACCCTTAAGTATTTCCCTTACTTCACCGGCCTCAGGACCAGTAACGGTGGGTCTGGATAAATGTACGTTCGGCTTTTAAGATCTCGTGATAGAATGCATCACCTTCTGCCTGAGTTCCAAGAATACGGGAGGCATTTTCCGGACCAACA
>JAURZP010000301.1 GCA_030653335.1 Methanoregula sp.
GCAGCAAAAATCCCCCGCAGCACCGCGCAGGACTGGGTAAACCGCCTGCTCCATGAGGGCTGTGTATTCATCAGAGAAGAGAAGCGGGGACGATGTGCGGCACGCTATGCAGCGATTAGCGCAATACCGTCCAGCACCTGCCGGCGTATCTTTACCACCGTTGATGGGGATAATGTTGAGATTTATCACGACTGTATGAGTGGAGCCTGTGCTGCATTCTGCGGGTACCATCATGCGCTTGCCGGCGGAGTATTATCTCATGTCCAGCGTGACGGAACCCTGCTCAGGGAATGTGCCAAAGTGGGATATGTGGATGTGCCTGTCGGGCTGATGCCTCTTCCAGCTGTTGGTGTCATTGGCGTGAAACGAGCCGGCGATTCGGTAATTCAGAAGATCCGGTGCATTGGCGGACCGGCGTATTCCCTGTCCGGTATGATGGCGCGTGCGGAAGGAGTAATAAGGGTAGATACAAGCCAGAACGGACATATTGTTGAAGGCGATGTCTGGACACAGGCAATGGTGCATGTGACAATCGGGATCGATGACACCGATTCAAAGGAAGGTGGTGCAACCTTTGCTCTCGCTCTCGCACTTCTTTCGCATGTAGCCCGAATCAAAGGCGTGCTCCCTATCAGCCATCATGTGGCAATGCTCAACCAGGATGTTTTTATCAAGACTGCTGGAAACTCGGCGAGTTTTATTGAAGTGGCAGCAATCCCGGATCAGATGGAGGATCTTGCTGATAAGGTAAGACGGTTTGTGGCCGATGAATCACTCTCCAGTGAATGGGGCATAGCGATACGCACGGGCATTGGCGTTCCTGAACACTTACGTGAATATGGCAGGCTGGTGCGCGAGCAGGTGATCACCAGAACGGTTGCGGAAGCGACAGCAGAGCGTTTTGGTATTTCTCTTTTTGGGGGGAATGGTGTAATCGGGGCACTGGGTGCCGTTGCCCTTGCAGGACTTCCGCACGAAGTGCTGCTTGATCCTGCGCGGGAGATCGATTAGTCGATCATTTATCCTATCATAGATAGTAGCTGGAATCATCATTCCATAATCCGGTAAATCGAATTGTCTTTTATGAATAACCGTTTTTTTTATTTTGTTCATGAATATGGCAAGATTCATTGCCTTTTACTCGCTCTTTTCGTATAAGGATAGATCACGATGCTGTTTTCGCCTGGAAGTGATGAGATTTATAATGACGCGCTTGCCCTGCATGCAAAGCACAAGGGTAAGCTTGAGATCCGCTCGAAAGTACCCTTAAAAAACAAATTCGATCTCTCCCGCGCATATACTCCCGGTGTGGCAGAAGTCTGCCGGGAGATCGCACGCGATCGTAATCTTGCGTATAAGTATACCTTAAAAGCCAACACGATTGCCATAGTTACTGATGGATCAGCAGTGCTGGGTCTGGGAAACATTGGCGGTTACGCAGCCATTCCGGTGATGGAGGGTAAAGCAATTCTTTTTAAGGAATTTGCCGGTATCGATGCATTCCCCATCTGTTTTGAGAACTATGAGACCGACTTTGTCGATCAGGTTAAAAATATCGCACCGGTCTTTGGCGGAATCAATCTCGAAGATATTGCAGCCCCAAAATGCTTTGAAGTCGAAGATGCCCTGCAGGATATCGGGATTCCGGTAATGCACGATGACCAGCACGGGACAGCAGTTGTAGTACTTGCGGCACTGCTCAATGCCTGTAAAGTGACCGGCAGGAAATATGAGGATTTAAATATCGTCATCTCCGGAGCCGGAGCGGCAGGCTTTGCCATCACCCGGCTCTTAAAATGCATAGGTTATAACCCGAATGTCTGCACGAGAGTTAACGAAATTATCGTCTGCGATACGCTTGGGACCATCTTTCGTGGGCGCGAAGGCCTGTATAAAAACAAGTACAAGTTCATCCTCGCAGAAGAGACAAACCGCCCGGCACTCTCCGGCAAACTTGCCGATGCCCTGAACGGTGCCGATGTGTTCATCGGGGTTTCGGCTCCTAATCTGGTAACTGAAGAGATGGTGAAGTCGATGAACAAGGATGCGATTGTCTTTGCTATGGCAAACCCGGTACCGGAGATCTGGCCGGATGTGGCAAAGAAGGCCGGTGCTGCTGTTGTCGGAACCGGCAGGAGCGACTTTTACAACCAGATCAACAATGTGCTGGCATTCCCCGGCATCTTCCGGGGCGCTCTCGATGCCCGTGCCACCCGGATTACCGATGAGATGAAGATCGCTGCCGCCCATGCGATTTCAGATTCTGTAAAAAAACCCCAGCGCGACCAGATCATGCCCAACATACTTGACAAGGCAGTGACAAGAGCAGTGGCAAAAGCAGTAGAAGTTGCTGCAATCAAATGCGGATGCAGCAGACCTCTTTAAGTAAGATTCGTGCAGTTCGTGTGCAAACCGTTATGCAGCATTGCTTATTTGCTAAATTGAAGTATAAAACGGGCATTTCAGGATTGTTGCAGGCATTTTTTTGACCAGAATAACTCTTTTTATGTTTTCATTATTCTTCTGCCAGAAATGATCAAACGATTGTAAAAAAACAACCCGCCAGATCCTCATCCATACCCGGTGATCTCGTAATCGATGGCTGTTGAATTCTTTGCGCATTCCTTCCCGTGAACAAGTACTTCTTCAACCATTCTTTTGAGGAGGGTCGGGTATACCGCCCCAACCATCTCCTGAACAGCCTTGCCATTGCAAAAGAACTTGAATGTAGGCGTGCTCCTTACGCCATAGCGTTCGGCAACCCACGGGTTTGTCATGATGTTGATCTTTACAAAGAGAATGGAGTTTTTGAATTCTTCCGCATAACTTTTAAAATACGGTTCCATCTGGTGACAGAATGTACACGCAGGACTGTAGAACATGACGGCTACGGGCTTTGTCCCTTTCTCCACGGTTTTTTCCCAGATACGATCATCGACTTCAATGAGCAGTTCTTCGGTCAATTTATCCCCCCTCATCCAGACATAAGAGGATACTGTTCATATAGTTTGTCCTGCTGGCAGTAGTCTACCCGATTGTACTCCAAAACTACTGTTCCCATTACTAGAGTGTTTTGTTAACCGGGCAGTATACTTATTTATCGTCTGTTAAGATTACAAACATGTGTTAAGCGCTCCACTCTGCGCAATGTGCCGGACAATCCCGTTTGGTCCCAACCAATTCCTTTTATTGCACTGGCATTGCATATTCCGATCAGGTACATAAGGAGAGATACTGGAATGCTGATGCGGATTGGCGGAAAAGATACCGGGGGAGTTGACGGACGATGGATTGATGTGAAGAATCCGGCCACTGGTGTGTTAATCGATCGGGTGCCCTCAGGAACTCCGGACGATGTGGCACACGCAGTAGATGCAGCGGATGCGGTATCCAGTATCTGGAAAAAAAAGTCAATGCGGGAACGGGGTATCATTCTGTTTCACGCGGCCCGGCTTGTGAGAGAGCAGCATAAGGATATCGCCAAGATCCTGACCATGGAGCAGGGAAAGCCGCTTAAGGAAGCCATTGATGAGGTCAGGGGTTTTGCCAGTATTTTAGAGTTCTATGCCGGGATCTCTGCCCACTCCACAGGAGAAGCAATTCGCCTTGGCCCTGCCGGTGACTGCATGGTAGTGCATGAACCCATAGGAATATGTGGTGCGATCATACCGTGGAATATGCCGGTCCTCATCATGGGCTGGAAGATTGGGCCTGCTCTTCTTGCCGGAAATACAATGGTGCTCAAACCCGCGTCCACAACTCCTCTCTCCAGCCTGAAACTTGCAGCAATTCTTGACAAGGCCGGTCTTCCGCCGGGTGTACTCAACGTGGTGACAGGTAGCGGAGAATCCGTTGGAGAGGCAATTGTTATGCACCCCCTCATTAAGAAAATCTCTTTTACCGGCGACTGTACGACCGGTGAAAAAATCCGCAGGCTGGCATCGGGACAGTTAAAAGATCTCACCCTGGAACTGGGGGGATCAGACCCGATGATCGTCATGGATGATGCCGACATAGATAAGGCAGTAGAAGGTGCGCTTCGCGGCCGGTTCTACAATGCCGGCCAGACCTGCACCGCAGTCAAACGCCTGTACGTACACGAGAAGATTGCCGATACCTTTGTTAAGAAACTGCAGGTGCGGGTAGAAGATTTTAAAGTGGGAAATGGTCTTGAGCCGGGAATCGATTTGGGACCGATGAACAGCGCCATACAAAGAGAGCTGATTTCTGGTATGGTTAACGAAATTACAGACAAATGCGAAGGAAATATTCTTACAGGCGGGAGTTCACTCACCGGACCTTCATATGATGCAGGATATTTCTATCGACCGACGCTGATCTCGGATGTCAGCCCGGGCGCCCGGCTCCTGACCGACGAGATCTTTGGGCCGGTGTTGCCGGTGATGAGCGTTCCGGATCTCGATACGGCAATCAAGGAAGCGAACAGATCCCGTTACGGTCTTGGCGCCTCTGTCTGGACAACCAGTCTTGCAACCACAAAACGCGTGTTTGACGATGTGCATGCCGGCATCATCTGGGTGAACCGCCACCTCACTGTGCCTCCGGAGATCCCGTTTGGAGGCATGAACGAAAGCGGCATCGGCCGGGAGAATGGTTCGCATGCGCTGGAGAATTACAGCCGGACAAAGACATTGTTTTTGGGATGGTAAAACAAAAAAATCATTTGCTTTTCGGAACAAGAGCACAGGAAACCAGCGCAATCGCGCCGATAATTACGGCAACTGACAGCGGCGACTTCTGCGTTGTGGGAACAGGTGTCGGCGTTGTAGTGGCAATTGAGGGTAATGTCCGCTCCGTAATGACTGGGGACGGTGTTGCTATGGTTGTTGCGGTTATTGAGTGTCCCTCTACGATATTGAACTGGGTGGACCCGGTCACATCAACGGTGATGCCGGAGACTTTAACGATATACTCATCCGGCTTGAACGTTGATGCATCAATTGGAAATGACCATTGGTTCAATGCGCCGCTGCCCTGCTGTATCTTTACAATACCAGCAGCTCCTGAGAATTCAGCGCTCTGGGATTTGTAGGTGGGCTTGAAAGACGAAGAGGTGACCTCGACCATCAGGTTGTCTCCCGCAGCAAGATTAGTCGAACCAGAGATGGTGAACTTTTCGCCAACAACGTGATTTCCGACAGGGTTGATAAATGCTGTCGGGGGGTTGACAATAAAAGACGAGGATGCAAACGTATCATCAATATTCTGGCTGTTGATTGCCTGCATCAATGCGTTTGCACCCGCAGGGGTTTGAAGGCTGCCGCCACCGGTCAGCTGGAAAATGGAAGTTCCGGTGCCGAGCTGACGGTTGATAACAGTTCCGGTGCCGGCATTATAGTAAATATCAAACACTCCATTCATCATGGGATGTTGAATCAGGACAAAGTACTGTCCCGGGGCAAGGGTGCGGGTATCGGCGGGTTTTAATTCGTACTCATAGGAATTGTCCGCATTTGTAGAAACGGTGGTGATCTTTACATAATTGTTCCCAAACAACCAGACCTGCAGACCATTCTGCGGATGACCGGTGGCAATGCCGTGGATATATACCGGGTCGCCGTTTGCAATCGTTGGTGCACCGGAAAACGAGTTTCCGGGCGATAAGGTAATGGCAGTGACCGGAGAAAGGACAAGC
>JAURZP010000162.1 GCA_030653335.1 Methanoregula sp.
CCATTATTTCCGGATCATTTCTTTCCAGAGAGAATATTCTTCCATAAATCGTCGTTCGTCAGGAAGAATTGAAATTGCTTTGAGGAACGCCTCCTCTATTTCGCTTTGTGGTTCGTGCAACCAATTCAAAGATTTGGCCAAATCAAACCAACTCCAAGCAGTCCTTGTTGGATCATCGGACAATTGTATTGCTTTTCGTAATAACTCTACGGCTTCCTTGTTTAATCGTGTTCTTACATTCTTATCTCGCCGATATATTCTGGCAAGTTGATTCTTCGTTTGTGCAAATTCTTGAATAATTTTTGGATCATTAGAATTCATCGAGTAGGCTTCAGCAAATAAGTGGTGTGCACCTTTAAAATCTCCCGATCGTTTTTTTAATTGTGCAGCTTCTATTGTTTCATTTAATGTTCTCGAAGCAGGGATTTTACCAAGAATAGAATTTGCTTTGTCGGGCTGATTTTTATCAATAAAAAGACGAGCCAGAGTAAGGTATGGTTGTAATTGTTCTGTCTTGATTGATTCCTTTTCAAATTGCTTAAACGCATTGCAAGCTAATTCGATTTTATCCAATGCAAATGCATATTCAATAAATTGACTTACGAGAATACCGGATCCCGGTTGGTTTAAGATTGCTTTATTGACATGATTGAATGCTTGATCCTTCTCACCAATCGCCCACAAATGTGATGCGGTCCTCAGCGTATGGAGGATCCGGTATTTGGGATGAACAGGTAATGTAACCCGGAAATAAGTTCGGGTCTCATCAAAATCAAATTTCGCAGCAGGAGAGCCATTTTCCTGCATTCTTCTTCTAATTTTTGGGACTCCGGTTCCCCGGCCTTCAGCAAGTCGTAGTTCTTTAAGTAATTCTCCAATTCGCCGGTTTCTTGCAGGGACTTGTGGAACACTTTGCCCGGTTTCAAAATGTTTTAACTGGATTCCGGCAACAGGTCCCGGGTAACTGATGATTTCCATCCGGTCCGGGTAGAGATACACTTTGACAGGTTCGGGTGTTGATTCATAACTCCTATGATAAACTGCGTTGACCAGTGCTTCTTCCATCGCTTCATAGGGGTAAGGTACTGTTTTCTCAACTTCCGCTTGACCCGGGACTTTTTGCAGTAATGTACCTCCCATGGAATTGAGATAATTTAAACACGACTTTATCTGTTGGTTCAATGGACCCCGAAATTCCTTTTCTTCGATTAAATCACCGTCATCATCACCGAATTGCACAACTTCGATATGAG
>JAURZP010000167.1 GCA_030653335.1 Methanoregula sp.
GGCAGAGAAAAAAAGGCAGTCGCACTAAAAAAAAAGTGCGGAATCCTGCAAATTATTTATCCGCGAACAATGGAGAGAACATGAAGAAAAATTCCGCTATAATCAGCATATTTCTGGTGTTGCTGCTGTTATCAGTAATACCCGTTGTAAGTGCCGCTTCAAATACATCGATGTTGTATGTATCTTCAGTCACCATGGACCCGGCGGTTCTCTATCCTTATGAGCAGGGTACCATTTCAATAACGCTGGGGAACTCAGGAACCGCGTCAATCGGACTTTCAAATCCAAACATCTTAAGCCAGAGTGTCGTTGTTACCGGTAAGGATACCTGGAAGACGACGAGCTATATCTCATCCGGCTCCACGATAACGTATTCATTTCTTGTTACTGCGCCTCCTCCCAAAGGCAATCATTTCGGCATATTCTCGGTAGAAACGAAAGATACCGGGATTTTCCATTATCCTCTGCTTATTAAGGTGGATCCAACAAATATCAAGGCGAGCATCTCCGATGCACCCCAGGTATTTCCTCTTGCTATAGAAAAAACAGTCAACCTGAGTATTATCAATCCCCGTGATGGGCAGATTGATAATATCCATATCACAGCATCCGGCAGTGGGATTAAAATCAGCCCGGCAGAAAAATATCTCAGTTCACTCGCTGCACAAAGTTCTGTAGAGATTCCTTTTACTGTGACTCCCAGCCAGACCACAAACCTGGCCTTCAATATCAGTTACCAGAGCGGGGACACCGATCACTCAACAGATGTAATCCTTCCAGTTATCATCGGGAACGACAAGACAGCAGCAGTACCGATTGTCAATAATGTTGTCCTGACCACCAAAGGTTCCTACTACAGCATGACCGGAGATATCACCAACACCGGAATCACTGATGCCAAAGGTCTCACGGTCACGGTTGGCTCCCCGGCACAGGCAATGGGAACGTATGCTGAATATGCGATTGGCAGCCTTTCCTCCGATGATGCCGGGAGTTTTGAAGTGACATTCACCTGTCAGGATCTCACGTCCGTACCCCTTGTAATGCGCTGGAAAGATGCAGTGGGAAATGATTACAGTGTCACCAAAAAACTCAATCTCGGATCTGATTTAGGCACTGGCGGTAACCGCTCCGCATCGAGGACCTCAGGAAGTACCAGTGTGGGTGCAGGTGGAACCGGGGGTGTCGGCAGGACCGGCGGCAACATAGCTGGAGCCAGCCTCTTTTCCGGCAGCAGTGGTGGCGGTATCAGCTCATTCTACCCGGTTATTGCGGCGGGAATCATCGTTGTGGCAGGTATCGTGCTGTATATCAAACGCAAGTGGCTCTTTGCAAAATTCAGGAAACATTGAGGGGATCATCTATGATCAATACCCCACTTATCCGGTTTGCGGATGTCAGCAAAGTATACCACCTGGAAAGTGGCGACTTTACAGCGCTCGACCATATATCCCTTGACATACAGGATAACGAATTTATCGCGATCATGGGGCCGTCTGGTTCCGGTAAGTCGACGATGATGAACCAGCTCGGCATTCTTGATGTCCCGACATCGGGAGAGTTGTTTATTTCGGGGAGGGATGTGGCAAAAATTACCGCTCTTGAACGTACGCACATGCGCAGGGATACGATCGGGTATATCTTTCAGAATTTTTACTTGATCCCCCTGCTTTCTGCATATGAGAACGTGGAATACCCGCTTATCCTGAAGTACAAGAAACGGGATGAGTCCGGTAAAGCCACCGCCATGCTCAAAGCGGTAGGATTTGATGAGGCTTTGAGTGCCCACCGTCCCACCCAGCTCTCCGGAGGCCAGCAGCAGCGCGTGGCTATTGCCCGGGCCCTGGTCAATGACCCGAAGATCCTGCTCTGCGATGAACCGACCGGCAATCTTGACCGAAAGACAGGGTTCCAGATCATGGATATTCTGTGCGGTCTTCACAGTGAAGGAAAGACGGTCATCATTGTCACCCATGATCCGAAGATCGCGGAATATGCAGACCGGACAATCACTCTTGAAGACGGGAGGATCGCTGCATGAAAGATATTTTCTTTGATCTCTCCGTCAGGAGCGTCCGACTGAATCTCATGCGTTCTATCCTGGCCTCGATTGGGATCGTGATTGGCGTTGTCGCGATCTCTTCAATGGGGATGCTCGGGACCAATATGCAGCTCCAGGTAAAAGACCAGCTCTCTGCGGGTGCAGATACGATCGTCATCACAGCAGATGCGGTCCGGATGGGTCCGACGGGTTCCAGTTCCTCTTCATCGTCATCAGCAACGGGGATAACAAAAACGCAGCTTAATAAGATCAAACTGGCTGCAGGATTGACAAGTAAGCTGGTTCCGGTATATTCGACAACCACCCAGTTCACGCTGGCATCCACTCCCGGCAGGAGCACTGTTTACGGGCTCAATCCGGATGACATTACAAAGTTCCTCACGATATCGAACGGGACAAATATTGGCGGCATAAATGATGCCCTTGTGGGAGCCACTTTTGCCACCAACTTCGATTTAAAGATTGGCAACAGGATCAGGATCGGACAAGATACCGACACGTCCCGTCCCGTGCTCAGGATTGTCGGGATCCTCGCTGCACGGGGGATGTCTTCGGACAACGTGAATACTGATAATGCGATCATCGTGTCCGATGACTGGTATACGAACCAGTACGGCGGAAAGGACATATATAAACAAGTGAACGTGATTGTCAAGGATATTAACACAATCCCTGATGTGAAAACGGCTATTGACACGAAATTGAACACCGATCAAAAGAAACCTGCGGTGAGGATTTCTGATGCCAGTTCCCGGCTATCCGGCATCACATCCTCCCTGTCATCGATAACCACCTTTATCCTTGCGATCGGTGGCATCTCTCTCCTTGTCGCTGCCACGAGCATCTTTAACGTGATGATGATGTCGGTGAATGAACGAATTCAGGAGATCGGGATCCTTCTCTCCATTGGTACCGAAAAAGGGGAAGTGCGCAGGATGTTCCTGTACGAAGCGGTCATTCTTGGGATACTGGGTGCAAGTATTGGTGGAATAAGCAGCCTCATCATCGGATATTCAGTGGTGAGCTACATGATCGGCACTACGAAGTACTTCTTCCTCCCCGAAAGTATCATGTATATCCCAATGGGTATGGCAATTGGTCTTTTGGTCTGTATCCTGTCAGGTCTGTATCCTGCGTGGAAGGCATCCAACATGGATCCAATCGATGCGTTGAGGTCAGAGTAAATCCCATTTTAATAAAATGAATCCTTACGGTGTGATATAATCAGGCTGCCAGAAAAATCCCCACGCGTGCGATGAGTGGTGCCGGACTAAAAAAATGAAATGAAATAAAATGAAATCCCTTATCTCTTCTTTGTCCTCTTCTTCTTTGGCTCATCTTTTGCCATGGACATGAGATCAATGATGTAACTGCCTTCTTTACCCACGCTCACGATCCGCTCATCGCTTTTTGCCATCTTCTCTAAATTGAGCTCATAAGAACCGGGTGAAACGATCCGGATCGTCTCGACCCGGTCATACATCTCCACTTCCTTTTTCCGGGTTGTGGGCTGCTCGACAATCTCAAGCACCTCTTCATGGGACTCATCTGCAATCTCTTCGATGGACTTCTCTTCAAGCACATCCTTGTTGATCTCTGCTTCTTTGACGTAGAGAAACTTCTTGCCACCGCAACTCGCGCACCCTCTTAAGATCTCCGTTGACCCATCCTTGTATTCCCGTCCGCATTTCGTACACTTGTGCGGCATGGTCTTCACCCGAAGTACTCGAGCATGGTTTCGTAGAGATCCTCAACGTTCCTGCCTTCAAGACCTGATATGGCGACAACAGGGTGCTGGGGGAACGCACTGCGGATACGTGCCGGTGCGGCATCGGGCAGATCGATCTTGTTTGCTACAATGATTACGGGCAGGTTCCTGCTCTCGATGATCCCGATCATCATGATGTTCACCTGCATGAACGGGTCAAGCGTTGAATCGAGCATGTAGATCACACCATCGATATCCTCGCGCAGCCAGTGCATGGCTTCCGCAACACCCTCGGTGGCTTCACGGGCTCGTATGATCGCTTCATCCTTTTCCATGCCGAATTCCAAAAATTCGTGGTAATCGATCTTGGTAGTGACACCCGGCGTATCCACGATATCCATCATTACAGTGCTGCCATTCGCGCCCGAAATAATGATATCTTCTTTCTTTCGTGCCCTGCGGGTCTCGTGGGGGATCTCACTCACCGGACCAACTGCATCACCGGTCCAGTCCCGGGCAATACGGTTTGCCAGCGTGGTCTTTCCTGCATTGGGAGGGCCGTAGATGCCGATCCGGGTTTTTTTCTTTTTGAAGAATGAGTTGAGGAAATTGGAAAATTTCTTCTTTACCGTACCAAACGTCTGAAAAAATATTTTCACTCTGCACCTCGTTGGTTACGTATCGTACCTGTGTACAAATAATTCACCATGATTCGTTAGTAGTGTATAGAATACGCAGTTTATTAGGTTTCTCGTATTTTGCGGGTGCAGGGGCTCATTAGGATCTCAGGTACCTCATTGCTGACCTCTCCCCTATTACTGCCATGCATTGTTGTCTGCCCCTGCCAAATTGTATTTATACAAGGGAATGGGAGTATGCTAATTGTAAAAACATCAGAACAAAACGCACCCAAGGAGGTGACTCATGAAAAAGACAAACAACGCAATCCGGTTTGAAACCCGCGTTCCCATCGGGGAAGTGATGACACGCAATCCTACTATGATAGACATTACAGCCACAGTAGCAAAGGCTGCTAAGGTGATGTGCCAGGAAGGTGTCGGCAGCGTAATTATCCTCGATCATAACAAGCCCATCGGTATTGTTACCGAGGAAGATATCAACTGCAAGGTGGTAGCAAAGGATCTCAAACCAAGCAAAGTACACGTGAATGAAATCATGAGCACGCCACTCATTACGGTGAGTGATGATAAAACATCCGGCGATGCCGCCCATATGATGGTGAAGTATAAGGTAAGGAGACTCCCGGTTGTGGACGAAAACCACAAGGTGATCGGTATTGTTACCGTAAGGGATCTTCTTACCGTCTCAACCGAACTCAATGATCTGTTAGAAGATCTCATCGAGATCAACCGCGAAGAGATTATTGAGCAGGGCTGTTGTGATCGCTGCAGCCAGATGTCTGATGACCTTAAGCGGGTGGATGGTGTTATGATCTGTCCACGCTGCCGTGAAGAGGACAACATCGCATGAAAACAGCACAGGATTTCTCCTTAGAGATCCCTGTGCTGAAAAACAGTGACCAGATAACAAAGGCACGGCAGATCTTAAGAGATGGCCGCTTCCGTGAAGTCTATGTCGTAAACGCAAAGAAAATCCTCATCGGCTATATTGACTTAACAGACGGGTTGCGGGTGACTGCAACAAAGTCAAATGTGACGGTTGAGGGATTTGTTAAGGATGCACCGATGGCAAATCCAGAAGACTCAATCGAGCAGGTGGCAAAAAAAATGCGAAGTTTCCATACGGATAGTGCTGCGGTGGTTGATTCTACGAGGCATATGCAGGGCGGGGTTCTTCTTTCGGATCTCTTCCCTGTCATCATCTCGCGAAATGAACTGCACGGAACAGTTGCTTCATGTATGAACAAAAAGGTGATCACAGCAAATCCGGCAGATGAACTCCAGAAAATTCAGTCATTGATCATAGAGAGCGGATTCACTGCATTTCCGGTCACTCAGAAGAAGCGGCTTGTTGGGATCATCTCGCGTCGTGACCTGATCAGTACCAAACAGGTACGAACGGTGGTTGCCCAGCATGCCCATACAACGATCGAGGACGTGATGACGCGTGAGGTGGTCACGATCGCACCCGATGAGCCGGTAAGTTATGCAGCAGAACTGCTGGTAAAACATGATATCAGCCGACTTCCCGTTATTAACGGGGAGGCGCTTATCGGGATTGTTGACCGGCACGACATCCTTGCTGCACTTGCGTGAACGGCGCTTTTCATCAGCAGGATCAAAGCAGACAGGATACATCTGGAAAATTTAAGTCCAGGAATAATTAAGACCGTGGGTTAATGACCCACACGAGGTGAGAATGCACCAGAACAATCGGGGCATCAAACAGGGCGATCGGCTCTTGAAGATGCAGGGAAAACTCGACCGCGGGCCGGTTGAGTTTAAAACACATATTGCAGAGCAGGAAGGCGAGATCATGGCGATCGCAACCCACGACGTCATTTCAGTACCCCCTACTACGAGTATTATCGGGGCCGTAGAACAGATGACAAAGTGCGGCTTTCGACGGCTTCCTGTCACCGATGCAGGTACAAAGAAGCTGCGGGGAATTGTCACTTCCGGCGATGTGATAAATTTCATGGGCGGAGGTGACAAGTACAAGCTCGTACAGGTCAAACATGGTGGCAACCTGCTCTCTGCAGTGAATGAAAATGTCCGCACCATTATGACGCAGCAGACTGTCACGCTCACGCACGATGCAACCATCCACGATGCGGTTAAAGAGATTGTGGAAAAAAAGATCGGGGGGCTTCCCATTGTTGACCATGATGGTGTGCTTGAGGGGATTGTGACCGAACGGGATGTGCTGCGGGTGCTTGGGGCACAGCAGAGTCCGCTCAATGTCGAAGATGTGATGAGTTCGTCCCTGCGGGTGATTGCTCCGGACTGCCCGATTGAAACTGCCGCCCGGGAGATGACGAAGTGCCGGTTCCGCCGGTTACCTGTTGTGAGCGACGATGTTGTGTATGGGATTGTCACAGCAACCGACCTGATGTGCTATATTGGCAGCAGGGAAGTTTTCTCCCGACTGACCACCGGGAATGTTTCGGAAGTGATGGGACTGCCCGTACGGACCCTTATTGCAGGGAATCTCTTCACAACAACTCCGGACCGGAGCATCAACGAGGCCGCCTGCGAGATGCTTGAAAAGAACATCGGGGCACTGCCGGTGATTGAAGACTCCCGCCTGATCGGGCTCGTAACTGAATTCGATCTGGTCCGGGCATTTGCAAGGGGATGATTACTATGTTCGCACGTGACATAATGACCGCACCGGTCTTTTTTGTCTCTCCAGATGCAACTGTAGCCCATGCCCGAAACCTGATGGTGAGGCACAAGATCTCACGCATTCTGGTTATGGAAGATCAGAAACTGACAGGAATTCTTACAAAAAAAGATATTGCCTATCGCTTAAAGCAGGGCGAACCGGCATGGAGACGCCGCCCGCTCGACCGGATCCCGGTGGGTGCGCTTGCCACAGAAAACCCCGTGACTGTCGATCCCAACATGGGGGTCCGGAAGATTGCAAAGCTGTTGGCCGAGAAGAACATCAGCAGCGTTCCGGTGGTTGAAGCAGGATCCGTCATCGGGATCATCACCAAGACCGATCTGATGAAATCCGTCTTTGTCCGGGGCCTGAGCCTCCCGGTGCGGGACGTGATGGAGGATGTGGTGACGGTCAACTGCTACCATTCGCTCGATCATGTGATCAGCGTGATGCGTGAACGCAATGACAAGGTGCTGGTGATGGATGATGATGGCAAGCCGGCCGGAATCATCACAGAAACGAACCTTGCATTCTATGAAGATGAGCCAAAGATATCAGGTGTGGTTGGAAAAGACGTAGCTATAATGAGACGTGAAAAGGCGGACGGGGCACGGGGCACAAGCTCGCTCATGGTCGCTTCGGTTATCGCACAAGACGTGATGACGAGTCCCGTTATCACAGTACCTGCAACAACCCTGCTCCCCGACGCTATCGCACTGATGGACAGACATCATGTCAACAGCCTTGTTGTCATGGAGAAAAGCACGATTTCCGGGATTATAAAACGCGATGATATCATAAAGGAAGTGGCGAAATGACAAAAGAAGTTTTTATCAAAGATGTAATGGTAAAACCGACCTCCATAGCCAAATCGGCAAAGATCACTGAAGCGCTCGATAAGATGCTCTCAGAAGGCATCGATCCTCTGATAGCGGTTCATAATAACTCTGTGATCGGCACCGTGTCAAGACAGGCAATCGCTGAGAAGCTGGGAAGCAAACAGAACGCTGATCTCGCCCCTGCTGCAATTCATGTAGCCAGTGTAGTTGAAGAGGACTTCACCAGCGTTTATCCTGATGAGAGCATCAACGTGCTCATCCCGCTTTTGCAGCGCTACAAACTGGTAGTGGTGTATGACGGGGATCACAACCTCATCGGCCAGGTAAGTGCCGTTGACCTGCTCAAAAAAGTCAGGCCGGAGAATGCGATGGATGAGGTGGTTGAAAAGGCAGTCACCATCGAAGCAAACGAACGTGTTGTGCACCTGCGGCGCCGGATGCTTGACGATAATATCACCCGGTTTGTTGTAACCGAGCACGAAAAGTTCACCGGTATCGTGACCGAAACGGATGTGGCTGTGGCGATGCGGAAGTTCCGCGAAGCGGTAGGCGACAAGCACCAGGATCACCGGATCCGGAACCTGCTTGTAAAAGATATCATGAGCGCACCGCTCCTCACGGTGGAACGAAACGCTGCTGTTTCAGGGGTTATCGATACGATGATTAAGAAAAATATCAGTTCGATTGCGGTGATGGACAAGGGCAAACTCTTTGGTATCATCACCCGCAGATCGCTTGTCAATGCAATGTAGAGGAAATCTCCTCTCTTTTTATTCTTTTTTTTCCGGGGGCTGTTTGAACCGGGTCCAGTTCCCCTTTCGCTGGATGAGATCTCTGGAGTCACTTCATTTGAGCTGGGGTAATCTTTAAAAAAGAATGTAACGCCCGCCAGTTTATTCCCCATCGGGAGCAGGACTTCCCGGCTCCTTGCCCTTTCCACCCGCCATCGAGCATACTTCAGGAACGTAAAACCGCTTCCCGCCACTCAGAGCTTTTCCGCAGAAGTCCCGGCAGGTAGCCGGCCGGTTCTCGTAGATCGCACAGCTCCATGTCTTTGTTCCGCTGCCGTCAGGCTCTTCTTCGCGCAGGTGCCGGCAGGGAGCATCGGCAAGGAAATAACCGCCTTCTTCTCTGAGCCCGCGCTCGCGGAGATAATGCAGCTGGTGGGGTTTGCACTGCCAGACAAGGATGATGGGGAGCCAGCGGCAGCATTCGCCGCAGCGGTTGCAGGTACCGGTTGCAGGTACGGGTTTTGAGGGTTTCATTGTAGTACTTCAGTGTGCCGGAATGACAAAACTTCCGGATGGGGCTATTTGTGGTAAGGCTCGCCCCTCATAATCCGGAACGCCCGGTACACCTGCTCTACGAGAAGCAACCGGGCCATAGGGTGTGTGAACGTCATTTTTGAGAGCGAGAGGCGCAAGTCGCTCCGGGCAATAACGGTCATAGAGAGACCAAGGTCCCCGCCGATCACAAACGCCAGCTGGTTCTGCCCGGAAAGTTCCCATTCCCGGAACGATGCGGCCAGCTCTTCACTCGACCAGCTGAGCCCTTTGACATCAAGAGCAATGAGAAATGATCCCTCCGGGATTGCAGCAAGGATGCGGTCGCCTTCCTTCTCAAGGGCAATTCTTTCAACGGAGGGGGTGGCAGATGCCGGGCGCTTTTCTTCAGCAATTTCAACAATCTGCACCTTTGCGTAGGGGCGGAGCCGTTTTTCGTATTCTGCAATGCCGTCCTGCAGGTATTTTTCCTTGATTCTACCAACGGCTATGACACGGATCTGCATCCATCACCTGTGAATAACGTACTTGGCAGAATAAAGTACTTTAAACAACCTGTATCAGGCCTCAACGGGCACTTTTTTAAAAAAAATGAATTATCCAAAAATCTTTTTTGACTGCTCCAGTGCATCAACCGCAGGGAGTTTTTTTCCTGTGAGGAACTCGATACATGCTCCGCCACCGGTGGAGATATGGGTGAAGTCCTTCTCGATGCCAAGTTTTTCGATAACTGCTGCCGTGTGTCCCCCGCCTACTACTGAAAACTCAACCTTGGAAGCTGCCCTGAGCAGTTCATAGGTGCCGGTAGCAAAATCCACGTCTTCAAATACACCGGCGGGCCCGTTGAAGACCACGGTTCCTGACTTTTTGATCTCCTGAACGAGGGTTGCAACTGCGTCCATGCCGAGATCTAATACGGGGGTATCATCCGGTATCTTATCTGTCGCATACTCGACCCGGTGGCTATCCTGCCTTACGGCAACCGATTCAGGCATCACGACACGGTCGCGATAACGGAGAAGAATCTCTTT
>JAURZP010000168.1 GCA_030653335.1 Methanoregula sp.
CGATGAGAACCAATCCTGCAATCCAGAAGGCTGGCCTAATGATCCTCACCTGCCAGGGATTCATCGGTCTTTATTATTGCTTCTTTAAATTCACCCTCTTTATCAGGAGATTTTGCTCCACCATACCTGACCTGTTCATAGATCGTGACAAATGATAAGAATGTTCCGGCAAACGGTCGCCTGTCACATGACTGCAGGAACTCACGCGGGGTGAGGGCCCTGTGGTTGCGGATATGCAGTCTCTGCGCTATGGTTCCGGTGAAATGCACATAGACTGCCCTTGCTGCAGTACTCAACCCCTGTGCATTCAGGATTCGTATGTAACGGGTGAGGATGGGATCGGATAAGACCGTATCCGGATCTGCCGGGAAGACGGAAGCGAGGATGGAATCAGCTGCTTCAATGTCTTTTAACAATATTTCGGATGAAGCGATGGTCTCTGGTTCGATGTTGAGTGCTGCTGGTATTTGTCTGGTTCTGAACAATATCGATCGCCGTTTCAGGTAAAAGATTGATCCGCCTGCGAAGAGGAGGAGTATGGCCGCCAACACAACGGGCACAAGCATGTCGCTTGGGGAACTCCGGGTATTTACCAACGGGGACGTTTCAGCTGATGGCAGATTCACTGTGATCATTTTGCTCTGTGAAGTGAGGAGCGGGAAACTATCGTTGATAAACCGGGCAACAACAACATTGTCACCAGTCTGGAGCGCCACAACGCGCGAGAACCTCCCGGCAGAATCAGTCTGCATCTCCAACAGGGTTGCATTGTTGACCCTGAGCGCAACCGGGGCAGCACTAACCGGTCTCATAGCAGCATCCAATGGATGTCTCCCAAATGTTGCGACAATATCAAGAACGCTCCTGATACTTAATGGTAGTTGGATGATGTCCCTGGCATTATCAAAAGCCATGACCGAGCCATTGCATTCGAAGAGTGCGGAGTTGTTCATTCGGGTGATGGTTAATGTGGTCTGTGAATGAGCCGGCAGAACCGTGAATGACCCGACACCAGATGAGAGATTTGCTGATCGCGCCTGGACTGTATGTTTACCGGCAGGAACTTTTTCAATTACCATTTTGTAGGTATATCGCCCAATGTGGTCTGTCTTTGCGGTTGCAATGAGATTGTTGTCAATGAACAGGTCTGCTGTTCCCTCCAGATTGTCCGGACTGATTAATGTCCCTTCAAATGAGAGGATGTCCTTGTAGATGCCCGATGCCGGTTTGACGTTAAGGGAAAGTCCGGGGGTTGATGGCTTTATTGTGGCAGGATATGTACTGCTCCGGGAGGAGTTTATCGGATAATCAGGTGATGCGAACCGGGCATAAATGCTATGGTTACCCACCGGAAGCGTCATCTGCTGTCGGAATGATCCGGTTTTATTGGTTTGAATGTTGATGATATTACGGTCATCCCAGACAAGTTCCAGCGGGGCTGATGACACACCCTGTGAATGTGCAGTTACATTCCCAGTGCAAATAAGTCCGGTTCCGCCATCGATCATCTCAACCTCAAGCGAAGTGCGGGAATCGACAGAATTTGCTGCCAACTGACGGGATTCTGAATAGACCTCTCCAATCCCCGGTTCCATGTAACGTGTGAAGATTGTGTGTTTTCCAGTTCTGATCTTATTGATGACATATCGTTCAAGATACGATCCATCCGCTCCCGCCGGGAGTGTCTTATAATATGCATCATCAATGAATAGATCGACATTCCGGTATTTTGGATTGATTCCTGATAGTTTTCCACTGATATTGATGGTATCTTTGTAACTTGCAGTATCAGGAGTGAGGGAAAGTTGGAGTGTATCTGCATTTCTTGTTACATTAATGAGCTTGAAACTCAGGATTTTATCCGTTGATGCGACAATCTCATACGCGGAACTGATGGATGAAAATATAGGATAACTTGTATTGTCAAATCGTGCATCGATCCAGTGTGTTCCCGGGGAGAACTTCATCTGTGTTTTATAGAGCCCGTTCTTATCTGTTGTAAGGGGGATACTCGTGCGGGAATCCCCCACAAGATTCACCGTGGCAAATCTTACCGGTTTATTAGCAATGACGGTTCCGGAAATTTGGATCTCCGGTTTATTTGATACGGGTTTAAGGATAATTGATGTTTTAGAGGGTATGGCAGTAATATTCAATGACCGTGGTTCTGATGCAGTGTTTCCGATTGTTGCATTGAGCCGGTGTGTGCCGGCAATTGTCTTCTCGATCACATACTTCAAGTGATATACACCCTCGGTATCTGTGCTGGCTTGGTGGATTGGATTGTCATCAATAAAAAATGTTATCGGTTGACTCTGTTTTTGGATCTCGCCCGACCAATAAAAAGCAGATATATCAATAACCTCCATGTATTGTCCCGCATCCGGTTTAACCAGAAGCGATAATGTTGAAATACCTGTGCGGGGATTATCGATTATTGGTGCCGTTTGTTCATTGGATTCGACAATCTTTTTAAATTCCCTGCGGCTTTCTTCCAAACTCATTGTGTCCAGATTATACTTCTGACTGAGAGTTTTGCTTTTTTCTGTATCTTTCTCATATTGCTCATATAGATCTCTTATTTTTTTCCGGATCACATCCTTTTGAATTTTAACTGAAGTTATTATGTCGGGATTGTCCTTTTCACGGTTTTGTATCTCGAGACTTTCCAGTTCATCAAGTGATATCGATGAATTCAATAGTGTAGATAAGAGCTCTTTCTGACGGGCTTTGCTTCGGGAAAATTCATTGATCTCACTTTCAGCCATATTGAGGTTTACAATAAGATTATTCAGTTTTACCTGGGAACGTGAGAATATTTCCAGATCATGTCGCGCCTGTTCAGTATCCTTAAGATTTATGTTTACAACAATAGGACCGCTGTAATCCATCAGTTCCTGCATCATTGGAAGCACATCGGTTGTGCTGTTTATGGACTGAATTTTTAATACATCCACATTATTGTGAAATTTCGAGGAAAATTGATCCATTTTAAGAGAATAGAGCACTGGACCCTTGAAAAAAAATACTACTGTGATAATCACTATCAGAGCCAGGATAATGATGATGGTATTACGGAAAATTGCTTTCATTTGGACAGGATCTCCAGCACTTTCTGGGCAACAATTCCTCCAAACAGGACAATACCGGCAGCAATGATGTATTTGAGATACCGGAGATACAAAGGAAGCGTGAATCGTGTGTCGATCAATTCAACAATAATAAGAATCCCAATAAGCCATAGCACAAAAAAAATTTCAATGTTGATACTATGAGCAAGGAGCATGAATATGCTGATAATCACAAGCCAGATAACAAGAACAATGGCTGCGAGATTCTTCTTTTTCATCAGATCTCTTTTATTATAAGTGATTATGGCTATAGGAAATTTTCTTTTTTTATGAGCGTATCAGAACCTCAAATGATTCTGATTCAAAACTCTTTTCCCATTAATGGCATTGTAGTAGTGTGAATCCCATCATATTCTTTGTCACAATTTTTTCCTTTCACTGATGTTCCAGAAACCTTTTTATGTGAGCTGTATCATAGTGAATCAAGCTGAATTATGATGAAGAACGTATATCTGTATTCTGGCATATTAATCCTAATCCTTGCAATCAGTGTATGCCCGGTTCAGGCATTCACCGCAAAGAGCCTCGATATTGTGGTACAGGATAATGGGGATGCACTCATCACATTTGATTATGATCTGAGCTGGTACGAGAATGTAGCCGTATTTGCCCAGATAACAAATCCCGGCAACGAACTGAAACGAGCGCTTGAGGCAAATTTCGGCAAAAAAGTTGATGTTATTACCACTACAGGTAAGCAGTCACAAGTCCTTGTTCAAGGATTTGCAACACGGAGCGTTAAGGACAATCTCGTCACAATGGTCACACCGGCACTCTCATTTGATAGCGCAGAGAAAATCCTGAAACAGTACTGGTTTGCTCCTCTTATCAATGTGGACTTTTCCCCGGCAGTTACCCGGGTCATTTTCCCGGATGGATATATTGAGACGTTCAACAATCAAATCGCTATACCAAAAATCGATCATAACTTGAGAATTACCGGAATATAAACCCCATTTTTCCTGAATTTTTTTTCCTATCCGTATCGTATACAAGAAAAATCTCCTGATTAGACAAACCGGTGTATTGTTCATGGAGACATGGCACAGAGTACTTTTTTAAAATTATTATCTCCGATTATTCCTGTAGTCTGCAAGAATTCTCCCCTTCAGAAAAATGGATGCACGTAAGAGAAAGATCCCGTCTGGTGATTACGGAATAATAGTGTTTGTTTGCAGGTATTTCAGATCAGATCGGGATAACGCTTTAAAACTGGAAATAGATGAATCAATGAGTATTTATTTGTACATTAACTCTAAAGCTTTCAAATCGAGCTCACTTAATTGTGTGGTGTTATCAGAATATGAATAGAAGATACTGTCAGAAGAATCATTTGATTCTCCTGTAAAACCTAATTTATACAATAAACTACGAAAAATCCAGTGTGTTCGCTGTTCACCTATAAAATCAGAGTTAATATAGATCATCTCTTTTGTTATGTACTGAATTTTTATGGTCTTTTGAATATAATTGAAGATACCCGTCTTTGGATTTTTGGAAATTGTCGCGCCATTAAGTAAATCACTATCTTGAATCTCAATATTTTTAAGTGAGGATTGAGGCAAAAAAACCAATACAATGTCTGCCATTTCCCCGGGTTTAACCGTAGAATGGATTTTATTAGTCATTGAATAGTTATTAAACTGGGCGATGAACTGCTCTACGATTATGATATCACTATAATCGTTATCTCCCGTAATGGCGATACTCATAATTTTTAAGGCAGGTTTTTTTATTTTTGTTTTGCCAGATGCAATTGCATTGATATGTTCATTGATCTCTGCAGAAGTAAACCCTTTTTTGGTTGTCAGTGACTGCAGAGAAATATCTTTTTTATCTGCAACCACATTCATCGGGTCAATTTTTGCAGACGGAGATGAATTTTTCTGAAGATTTACCGTATTGGACACATTACTGGTGATTCCAGTGCTGGTATTGTCTATGGGTTTTACCGGGTTCCAGATTCCTAAAGCGGGTCCGATCGTGATTACAAACAGGATAAGAATGATAAAACCCACAATCAGTAGAGAATATTGGGGTATTGCGGGTTTCATGTAGACATTATCCGGAGAAACGATCTTCTTTTCTGGTAAAACCACGAGACTTTTTACAGTATCGCTGATGCCAATATCAAATCGACTGGAATTATTATCATTAATTTTACCGGAATATGGTGTGAATGTCCGTCCGTAAGGAGCGATCGCTTCGGAATTGTAAGAAATGACAGATTGTGAAATGGCAGGGGGAATATCAGCACTTTTGAGAAGTCTGGGTTCAAAAACCGTTTTGTGTTCTCCTGAATCGATACCTCTGCAGGAGATCGATTTCAGTGCCGCGAAAAGGGCAAAATCGCTGCTATCTGAATCGGTATCATTATCCGGTGAATCCGGTTTATTGTTTAAAAACGATTCGAACTCAGCAAGCTCTCTTTCATCGAAATATCGTTCGAGTGTTGATTGGATCTCCAAATATCCTATATCGTCATTAAAATGAGAGACAACTGCAGATCCAATGAGGAAAAGGCAATCCAGATCAATTTTCTGGTCTGGGGATTTCTGGTTAAACTTTCTCACGATCCGTGTCAATTCGTAAAGAACGGATTCCCATTCGGCATCCAAATCCAGTCGTGTCCAGATAATTTTTGCAATCTGTGGGGCAAACGCTTCTATCCTGTTTTTGTCATATTCATTGACCGCAGAAATATATGCATTTTTTTCCTCTTCGATAATCTTTGAGAATGTGGCCAATACCAGTAAATAATTTGATGTGATTCCGGTTTTCTGAAGGAGTCGGTATATTTTCTCAAAATCTTCAATAAGAAGCTGGATATCACTAAAAATCTGAAACTGAGAGAGATTTATTGAAGAATTGCTTTTTGAAAGAAGGTTATTATCAGACTGTAACTCGTCACATTTTGTTGAAAAGAATAAAAAGACTTCCCCGAGATCATGCTCCCCTACAGGGAGCATTCCCTTTTCAAATAACTCAAGAAACAGGTGTATTGATCGTTTTCTGGTAGTATCGTTAATTGTATAGTAGCGAAGGCAATAATTATGATATATCTGATAATCGGATTCATTGAACTGAACCCAGATTTTTTCCATGCACTATGTTATGTTCTGAATATATATTTGTTGTTTGTAACGCACCAAAAAAATGAATTATTCCCTCGCCTCACATGGATATCACGACGCTGTTATCAGGGCCGTTCAGGATAATGCCGTGGAACGGTCGGGTTGAAAAGGCTTTTTTTTATTGATTCCCCCAAAAACGGTTTTTTTATTTGCTGTTACATTCTGGTCATAACCCTATGCGATCTTCCGGTTTAATGATTTGACCAGACCCTACTGTGTGCGCTGGATGTGCGTCCATTATACCCGAACCGGCATCAAATGACAAGATATAAAGTCAATCGAATGAAAAAGAAAAAATATGAAAAAATGGCAAATTACAGGATTTCTTGCAGTTCTGATAATCGGATTTTTATTGATGAGTGGATGCACAAACAATGCGGGTTCACAGGGAGCGACAAGTACTCCCCCTTCAGTGCTCACTACAGAAGTGACCCCCCTTCCCCCCACACCAGTGCAGGTTGCAATTCCCCAGACGGGCGTTTGGCTGAGGGTAACATATCCTGGAAACTATACCGGCACATACGGTTCACCAGGATACCAGACGCCTGTGAAAGATACAGGAGATCACTTTTACCAGATTGCCACTGTCATGGGCCCTGTTGTGGCATCCATAAAAAAACAGGATGGTTCTGGGGATAAGATCGTCATTGCAATCTACAAGGATGGAATGTTAATCAAAGAGGAATCAACGATCGTTCCTTATCGTTTGATTGAATTCTCTACGGACTTAAAGACCCCAACCCCCACAACTTATCCCACACCTGTGCCGTTGACGCCAGTACCCACAGCGCAGGTAACAACAGAAACATCGATCCCTAATCTGGTAGGAACGTGGAACGTAAATGCTCAGGGTGCAGTGATTCAAAAATATGGTGCGCCTGGAGAATGGACACATCACAGTGGTCAATACAGTATCCTCACAGCCCAGGCAATAGTGACAGATCAAAAGGACAGAGTCCTGCACGGGACGTTTAAGGCCCCACTGGGGAAGGAAGAGAGTTTCATTGGAGTGATAGGGATGGACAATAAAAGCTTCTATTACGCCGATCAGGATGGTATAAATGACGGCCAGATTGTCAGCAATGGACAGATCAACATGGTCTATCGTCAGGTTTCAGCGAACGATACCGTTGTGGCAGTGGGAACATGGACGCTGGTTAAATAAACCCTGGACCTACGGCGTTGTGGAGCGATAACCAAATTTTCTTTTTTAATTCCTGTCAGGGATTTTTGCGATTTAAATCGTAATGGTGGCTTTGTCGTCAATGCTGAATGTGCAAACCCTGTACAAGTCAGAGAGCATTCATCTCTAACCAACGTTTCCTTAAAAAGTATTTTTTTTAGGAGCAACCACAGATTCCACACTGTGATTCCTGTTGCAGGAAGGATTGCACCGATTGGTACAGACACATGTGATGTGGTTAGTTGAGTTTTTTGAGAGAAATTTCCCTATTGTTCCACGCATCAGTATAATCTGGCTTAATTGCAACCGCTTTGTTATATGAGTCGACCGCTTCTGCATACCGGCCAAGATCATCCAGCGCAACTCCGCGGTTGTTCCATGCATCAGCATAATCTGGCTTGATTGCAACTGCTTTGTCATATGAGTCGACCGCTTCTGCATTACGGCCGAGATCATTGAGCACAACCCCGCGGTTGTTCCACGCATCCGTATAATCCGGCTTAATTGCAACTGCTTTGTCATATGAGTCAACTGCTTCTGCATATTGAGCGAGGTGATATAGCGTGACTCCGCAATTGTACCAAGCCTCAGCGAAATCTGGTT
>JAURZP010000173.1 GCA_030653335.1 Methanoregula sp.
TCGTTGATAGCGATACGATCCTTGAATGGACGATTGCTTATCTGGATCAAAGCAATTCATCCCCGACTGGCAACGTCTTCATCTATGGATTTTGCGAGCCCCTTCCGCTCGAACAGGATCTCTTTGATACGATAAAGGCGCATGCAGGAAACACATACTTCTTTGTTCCTGATGGCATAGATACGAATATTTTTAGGGACCGGACTGCGGCAGGAAACCCACCTGCATCTTACCCCTTGTCACTCCGTTTAGCAATTACCGGCCTGTTCTCAGAGACCGGTAAACTAAAAACCAGTGATTTTTTCCGGGTACAGACATTTCCCTCCCGTTATGCTGAAGTCTATGGTATCGCAGCAGAGATTGGGCGGTTGAATGCTGCCGGTATACCTCTCTCAGATATCGCAGTAGTTTTTCCGGATCTTCGCGAGAACTACGGGCTCATTGAAGAGGTGTTTTTGGAGTTTTTGATCCCGTGGAATGCAGCAGTAGGGCCAAAACTCTCAAAGGCGCCCATCATTCAGTTCCTTTCTGAAATTGCCGGGCTTGTTGCCGGGGGGTATAACCGAGAAAAAATCGTCCGGTTGATTGGCAGTCCCTATTTCCGGAAGGATGTGGTACCGGGCGGGACTTTTCACTTAAATGCCAGTGAAGTTGATCTTGTTTCCCGTTATGCCCGGATTGATGGCCCCCGCCCTGATTGGAATAAACAGTTGGACTGGCTCCGTCACGAGACAGAGAACCCGGAAAAATGTAAGAATTATTCGGGTATCACGGTTCATTCCGTTCAACGCGTGCAGGACGGGATACGGATCCTTACACACGATCTGGATGTTCTTGCCGGAAAGAAAAGTCTCCGTGAGCATATCAACGGGTTTAAGGCCTTCTTAAAGTCATGGAACATTCCGCACCGGTATACCGCGCCGGATAAACAGATGAACGAGCGGGAGATCAAGGCGTATAATAAATTCATCACCCGGCTTGAGGCTCTTGCCTTGGTGGCGTGGATCCCTGCGGATGAAACGATTCCTTATAATGCATTTTTACGGTTTATCTCAGCCATAGCTGAAGAGCCGGATATGAGTGGCCGGCAGGATACCGGTGGGGTTGCCGTGCTCGGTCTCCGTGAATGCCCGCACCTGAAGTTCCCGCATGTCTTTATCGGGGGACTGGTTGAGGGCACCTTTCCCCGGCTGACCACCCGCCTC
>JAURZP010000174.1 GCA_030653335.1 Methanoregula sp.
CTGCTGCTGGCCACCCGAGAAGTTCTGTCCTTTGCGGGAAACACGGGCATCATACTGGTTCTGCTGGGCGGTGACAAAGGTATCTGCATCGGCAACCCGGGCTGCGGCTTTTGCCTCATCATACGTGCTGTCAGGTCTGCCGAACCGGATGTTTTCTACAATCGTTCCCGAGAAGAGGAAAGCTTTCTGGAGGGCGACAGAAACGATATTTCGTAGATCGTCCTGTGAGATCTCTTTGACATCCACACCGTCTATCAGGATCCGTCCGCTGGTGACATCATAGAACCGGGGAATCATCGCGACAAGGGTTGATTTCCCGGACCCGTTTGCGCCTAAAAAGGCAACCGTCTGCCCGGGTTCGATGGTGAGATTGATGTTTTTCAAGGTATCAGTATCCCCTTTTGGATCATACCGGAAATTGACATTCTCAAAGACGATTTTTCCTTCCACGTTCTCAATATTATAGTGCCGTGCGGTCTTGGAATCCTGAACCTCAGGGACCGTATCCCAAATCTGCTTTAAGCGTCCGGCAGAGGCTTCAGCAGATACGATCTGGGGCATGAGCATGGAGAGCTGCCACATCTGGGCGATGATGATGAACGTGTACTGGAAGAATGCCAGCATTGCACCGATCTTCACCGTCCCGTTGAGCACGAGCGGCGATCCATAAATAACGAGAAGAGCGGTGGCAAGACCCATGATGAAGAGGGCGGACGGGAGGGTGATCGCATTGGTGTGGAGCGGGTTGACGTTAGCCTGCCGGAACCCGTCATTGATCGAGAGGTATTTTTTATTCTCATAGTCCTGCCGGACAAATGCCTTGACCACCCGGATTCCTGCCATGTTCTCCTGGAGATCGTTATTGACCAGATCATACTTCTGCTGACGGATCCGGAACTGCTTCTGCATAATGTTCATCGCATAGCCGAAGGTTGCTATCGAGAGGATGATGACGACTACGAGGATCCAGAGCAGCTGGGGGCTGGTGATTCCCACCAAGACTAATGAGACGATGATGGCAAAAGGAGCCATCAGCAGGCACCGGAGGGCGAGCTGGACGCCGATGTTAATCTGGTAAACGTCACTCGTAAGCCGGGTCAGCAGCTCACCGGTTGCAGACTTATCGAGGTTGCCGAACGAGAAATTCTGGATCCGGGCAAAAATACCGTTTCGTACATAGTTACCTGTTGCTTCTGCAATCCGGACTGCATAGACCGTGTTCGCCATACAGAATATGCCGGTGATGACGGCAAAGAGCGCAATTAAGATTGCATTTTGTATCGCCGCATCCATATTCTGTGCATCGTTGACGATGATCATTACCTGCATCGGGATAAAGATCATGAATGTAACATAGAGGAGAGCAAAGATCTGCGAGATTGCGATCGGTCTCCAGTGGCCACGGTAGATGACCATCATATACCGTAAATTTGGAAGGAAAACCACACTATCACCCATCTGACCGGTGATCGGGTGATCAGGGGTCGGTGTTTGAGAAAAGGGGGACGGAGGGGACAAACATTTCTGATAGTTCTAAAAAAAGATTCATAGAATGAAACCACTACAAATCTTTTTACGAATGGGACTGTAAGGAAAGATCCAGGGGATCGGGTGAAAATCCCGTATGATCGTATCAATTTTTAAAAGCGGGGCCGTAGTGATACTTACGGGGGTAATATGTCCCGGTATGGTGTTACCCTCCGCTTTCCCCTGAGGTGAAAATATGGAAACAGAAATTATTACCAAACACGGGCTCCTCGTCAGAGGAGTCTTTGCACTCATCATCGGGATCCTTTGTTTCATCGTTCCGGTCAGTATAGAATGGGCAATCGCTTACCTGGTGGGGATCTTCCTGCTCGTAATCAGCATCGTTATGGGCGGCATCAGCATCTCTTCTGACCATCCGCCTCTCCACCGGTGGAGTACGTTTCTCCTTTCGGTTATCGGGGCAATCATTGCAATCCTCATCTTTGTCTCACCGATCTGGCTTGTCGTTCTGATGACATTCCTCGTGGCACTCTGGCTGATCGTGGCCGGGATCTCCGATGTGATCTTTGCTGCATCCATGAAAGGTGCACAGCACCGCTTCCTTCTCTGGATTGCCGGTGTAATCGCGATAATCTTCGGCTTGCTTATCGCACTGGTGCCGTTCCCGACAAAGGGTGCGGTAGTTGTCGTCATCCTTATCGGGATTTTCGGCGTGATTTACGGTATTATCAGTATCGTTGCCGGTCTGCTCATGAAAAAGGATGAAGCTTTCATTGCAGTATCGGTATAACCACTTTTTTTATTTTTCCGGGGACCGGGGGCACACTGCAGGGTCTTGGTTCGGATGAACGGACTGGCGCAAGCACGATAATGGACGTGACAAAAAGGGCATTTGCCGGGATAGTGCCGGTTGTACAGTCTTAACGGGTGGAGGAATGCCGCCTGGAAATGCGCCATAAAAAAATCAAATACACCTCAAAGAGGATTTTAAAAGGCTCAATTCCGTCGGATTTTCAGAACTGACTCTCATATCAGAATTTGAACGAGCCGGTTACTCCTCTTCCTGACCACAATCCTGGGACATAACGGCATCCAGTCATCTGCCGTGAAAAAATGAGTTGAGCAATCCCCGATACTGTAAAAACTGAATCCTTGGGAGTGGTCCCTTAAGACCCCTCAGGTAATTTTTTGATAAGCAGCAATCATTTCATTGCGGGAACTGAATATGTGATCCTTTCCAACCAGTTCGATGAACATGTCCCGTTCCATTTGCTGCAAGACATGCTCTTCGAAGTTGCTCAGCATGAGCACGATCCCCCGTTTCTGCAGTTCCCCGTGAATTTGTTTCAGCGTTTCGGAGCTGGAATAATCGATATCATTGATCGACATCCCCGATAAGCAGAGCCATTTTAACGAGGGGCTGGCTTTTGTCACGATTCTGATAATCTCTTCGGTAAAGCGTCCATCGTTTGCATAATACAGGTTTGCCCCGAAACGGTACACTGCCAGTCCCGGTGCAGCTTGCCTGCCGGATTCGAGGGGAGATGATACCCAGTCTCCGTTTCGTGTAGGGATAAGGAGGGAATTCATGGGCTGGTAACTGTGGCGGAGATGGGCAATAATGGAGAGCACGATCGCGAGCACGATCGCGAGCACGACACCCCACCCGACACTGATGAAAATTACGGTCAATGCTGTCAGGAGTGCCACAATGAATTCTACCGGGCGGCGCTCATAGATTGTTTTCATGCCTTTGATATCGATGAGCCGTATCCCGATGGTGAACACAATAGTTGCCAGCACTGCACTGGGGAGATAAGACAGCGGCACTGTAAGGAAGAGCAGCACGATGATCACGATTCCAACGGTGACAACCTGTGCAAGCTGGGTTCTTCCCCCGGCACTATCTACCATCTCGGTCTTTGTCGGGCTCCCGTTGACAACAAAAGAACCTGACATGCCGGCTGCCACGTTGGAAAGGCCGAGGCCGACGAGATCCACATTCTCATCAAATTTTTCTGAGTATCGTAACGCGTATGCCCGCGATGTTGCTGCACTTTGGGTAAGAATTACAATGAAACAGGCAGCGGCAACGCCAAGGAGGTTGGGGATCTGGTCGAGTGGCACGGCAGGAAATGCAATGGAGGGAAGACCCCCGGGCACATGGCCGATCGTTATGACCCCAAGGGTTGTAAGGTCCAGTGCCCAGCTTGCGATAATGGTCCCGATTACCATAAGAAGTGCCCAGGGTATTTTTTTCATAAACCTGTCTCCACCCATGATGATGATAAGAACCAGAATGGAAAGAATAATCGTAACGCTGTTCATCAGGGGGACTTCTTTGACCATATGCGCTATCTGCAGGATTGGGTCGTGCACCTCTTTCGGTACGCCAAACATACCGGGAATCTGGCCCAGTGCAACCTGTATCCCAACACCGGTCAGGAACCCGATAAGGACCGAGCGGGAGAGGAAATCTGCAATAAAACCGAGTCTGAAGATACGCGAGAGGATCAAAAATCCCGCTGCAAGCAGTGCCACCATTCCTGCAAGGGCAACATACTGGGGAGACCCGGGCAGGGCCATGGTCACCAGCGTTGTTGCAAGGATCGCTGCGGTAGCAGAATCCGCACCTACCACGAGGTGGCGTGAAGATCCGAAGATGGCAAATATCGCTACGGGGATCAGGATAGTATAGAGGCCGGCAACAACCGGAATACCGGCAATTTTTGCGTACCCCAGGACTTCGGGAATTGCAAGTGCTGCAAGGGTAATTCCCGCAATGATGTCGAGCGGTACCTGGGATTTTTCTATCGGAAGGATACCTTGAAGAAAGGGAAATTTTCCGGTCTTCTTTGTGGTTTCCTCATCTGGCATGTTTCACCCCGAACTCTTTTCCTGCCCTTTGGGAAATCTACCCGGCACTTCTCTTTAAAGGTGATTGAACGGGTGGATCTCAATCCGGTCTTTTAGTTCAATTGTTCCTGTAATGATGTATTTATTGGTACGTCTCTAATCGCTTTTTGCATCCGGGGAGAACACATACGGAAAAAATTGTTTTGTTGCGATTCAATAGAGCAGGGTTCTTACTTCTTTCTGATACTAAACGATAAGAGAAATGCCAGAAACAGCGGGATAAAAAAGGGGATGTGTGGGTGCCTCCCCTATTCTGCCGGCTCACCCTGTGGGTGTCCGGGAAATTATTGTATTCCTTTATCCGGCATTACCGGTCCGGGTCCCATGTGGGGAATGGCGGGGACAGGGCTGATCGATGCAGACCAGGCTCCGGGATTCTTTTTCATGAGCGCGTTCAGGTAATAATTACCGGATTCCGTTATGTACACGAACAGGAATGGATGGGGTGAGCCCTCTCCAAAGCCCGGCTGGACATATGTGTTATTGGCATCCATAAGGTAACTCCCGTTTGCGTAATGGAGGAAATACAAAGGAGAAGAGATGCCCGTCTCATTTCTCGTAAAGAAATACTGCCCTTTTTCTAAGTAGAAGAACGGTGTTACCTGCGTGCCTGAACCGGACAGGTTTACCGGAACCTTCAGAGAAGTTTTTTGATCAGCCCGGGTTAGCTGTGCAGTCCATGACCCGTTGCTGGTAATATTCACTGAGTATACCCCCGTTTTTAGTACCGGCCCGAAGGTGAGCGAACCGGAGAATGGGCCGGTTGTAGAGAGTTCAGTTTCTTCGTAATCCTCAAATCCACTGATATGAAAAACCATGTTTTGCGGACCCTCTGTCTTGAAAGAGAGGATGAAGGTGCTGGGATCCAGCGTGAGTGAGGCGTTCGGCTGGATATTTGAGAGTTCAGCAAGAACCGTTCCGGCTGCCGGAACTCCGGGTGCCGGGGAGACTGGAGCAGTTGCCGGTGTACTTGCCGGAGTGCCGGTAGTTGAAGGGGCGACCGGCTGCTGGGTGCACCCGCTACTCACGATACAAATCACAAGGATAAGGGCAATACTGAACCATCGTTTCATATTATTACTGGTGCGAGATCTTCCTTAATGTTACTTAAAAAAACCCGGTACCAAAAGAGCAATCACCGGTATATCTGCCGGGCGTACGATCCGTGTCTTCATGGAAGATGATGGACTTTTTTAAAAGTGAGGAAAATGGCAGATGAGACGGATACCAAAAGAAAGCAGAGAAATTTATAGCCTGTTCAGGCATTAAAAAAAAAGGATTCTGCCTTAGACCGTTTGATCCCTTGCATGGGGCAGGAGCCTGACTACCAGAATCGCAATCGCGCTGCCAATAATTACTTCAGAGAACCGGAGACCGGCGTTCATCAAAGGTGAGAGTTCCGGATTGATATGGGAAAAGAACAGGATCACTGCCACTGTGAGAGCAGCAGGAGTGGAATAATCCGGCCGGTCAATGGTCTGGCACAAAAACACCGCAATGCCCATTAAGAGCACCATTCCGATTGGATTGAATGGCAGGAATTTTAAATAAACAAGCGACAATATCGCCCCGGCAAGACCGCCAAGGATCTGGAACCGGGCCCTCTCTACCGTACTTATCCAGTTCTCCTGCATCACCGATACACCTACGATCACTGCCCAGAGTGCTCCTATTGGGGCAAACGTGGAAGTAATGTGTAAAGTGCCGGTAAGATAATAGGCCCCGAAATATGCCAGCAGGGAAACGAGTACATAGTGGAGAGCCGTACGGGCAGAACGAGAGATCTTATGATTAAACGCAGTTTTCATTTCCCGTTCTCCTTATTCCTGTTAAAAAAATGTCTGCGGAGATATACATTGTTTACCTCATGGCTGATAGAAGTGAGCAGGCTGATCATTTTTTCACTTTGAAATCAACGTCCCATCTTCAGTGCGATACCCTGCAAAGAGCGTCTGTAAGGATCATTTCAGGCAAACCGGACTTCTTTTACTACACCCCTGAAGTCTGCTCTTTTTCATAACGGAATATGAAGCCATGTTCATGAGTCAACGCCTAATCAGGAAGATATTTACCTTTTCAAAGATAGGTTATCCACTATGAAAGATGTAAGGTTAACCATCAAGAAACGGGCATTCCCAAGCCAGGGACGAGTGCGCCTCAATCTCGCGCATCTGCCCGAACTGGGAATCCATGAAGGGGATCACGTAGATCTGGTCAACGAAACCACAAAAAAATCCGTCACTGCTACAGTAATTGCCGATACTATGGTAAGGGAAGGTCATGTAAGGGTGAGTGAAGAGGACTTAAAGACGATTGGTCTTAATGATGACGATGACGTCCTTGTCAGAAAAACCCCGCCGCTTCAGGAAAAGATAAAAAAGGTGGCATCAGATGCCAGCAAATCGCTCTCAAAGAGTGTTGACAAACTCGACGAGACGGTGAAAAAGACTACAGTGGATGTAAAGGCAGGCGCAGCAAAAACTGCCGACACCGTGAAAAAAGAGACCAAGAAAGCCACTGATACAGTTGGAAAAGCTGCGGCAAAAACGGTCAAAGAAGTGAAAAAAACGGTAAAGAAGGCAACCAGTCCTAAAGATGAACTGTAGTTTTTAAAAAAAAACCTGAAAAAAAACAATGGGGTGAAACAAAATGGCAACAGAAGCATTAATCACCGACACAGTTCTCATGGCAATCCTTGTTGTTCTTGCAATGGTGATCATCTATCTCATTATCCGGGAGATACGCATCATGAAGACTACAAACCGCACAATTGAGCTGGAACTGGAAAAGGACAAGCTCAAACTCTTAAAGCAGCACGAAGAGTCAAAGGTCTTCTTATTTTCCCGGCTCTCAACAGAGCAGACTGCTGAGATAAAAAATGTTGAAGATGACAACACGAGCCTTGAAACGAACATCTATGCAAAGGAAAAACTTATTGAAACGCGGTTAAACCGGCTCGAAAACCTTGTAAAAACCAGAAAACTGGATAATCTTTTAGGAAATATTTCGGAACAGGAAACAAAGGTGAAATAAAATCATGAACCCGGTTATCAACCAGAATTTAAACCAGAACCCGACAGGAGGTTCGTTCTGGGATCAGTTCTCCCATATCCCCGGTACGGTCGAATCCCGCATACCCACATTTGATAAATCGCTTGATGCATATTTTGACCGGAACTTTTCAGCTATCATCGAGGAATGGGATCTTGTAACCGACAGCGATCTCCACAAGCTGGAAACCCGGCTTGCAACCGTGAGCAATGAGATCAGCGGTCTTTATGCTGGAAAGATGAACATTGAAGGTCGTGCAAAAAAGTTAGATGGCATGATCTCTTCACTGGAGAAGTCGTTATGATCGGCGCGGACAAATACCTGAATGCGTATGTGGACCGGCGAATGAAATATATCGTTGACGAATGGGATCTGTCCACCCGAACGGATCTTGCGGATTTCACGGGCCGTCTTTATGCCCTCGAAAAGGAGATTCCACGGCTGAAAGCCTTTGAGCACACGGCATTAGAAAAACTCACCGAACTTGAAAACCGTGCAGGCAAACTTAAGGGGTTGGTCTGATATGGACTTATTGACTTTCGTCGTTATTGTCGTTATTCTGTGTGCCCTTCTTTTCCTGATCTATTACTTTATACGTGGTGCAAAAGGAGACATCTCTCTCGCCCGCCCGGTAGAGAGCCGGGTGGACGAGTACCTTGACCGCAGGTTCCAGAACATGGTTGAAGAGTGGCAGCTGGTATCCCATCCAAAACTCCAGCAGTTCAAGGAAAAGCACTACAAGGAGATGGAAAACGATGAAGCGCGTCTTGCTGAATTGAAACAATACGAATCCGGGATGCAGACTACACTCATAAACCTGGAGACACGCCTTGACACTTTGGAAAAAGAGCTTGCCCGTAAAGGAACCGCCAAAAAGTAAGGAATCTCCAGATCTCCTCACCGTTCTTAAAAAAGAGATTACGGGAATGCGAAAGCAGGGGGAACCACCCTTAAAAGATCCACATAGCTTTGCCCAGTACATGTGCGATCTCTGCTCTACGCCCCACCCGGTCTCTGAGCTTCGCCAGTGCGTTCTCTGCGGGCGCTGGGCATGCAATGCCTGCTGGAAGGATGAGTATTATACCTGCAAGTCCTGCGCAGGGATCATAAAAATTCACCAGATGAAGGGTAAAGATTAGACCCGTCATATTTTTTCCTGCATACAATCTGCTGTCGATGACCAGATCTTTTTTCCCCGAATGGAAAAACCGGTACAGCTGATATTTTTCCCGTTCATCAGAGATGCATCGCAGTATCGGCATTGGCAGATTTTACCCGGTGTGAACAAGAGTCGGATAATGGGAGGCCGGTATTTGTACGGAATGTTTGATGGCCACTTTTTTTAGTGAGCTTGTTTCACGGCAGCAGTGAGCCCCTTTATAAAAAACGATCCGTTAAAATTTATAAAAAACATTACAAAAATTTCACTATGTTTAATGCTCTTACAACTACAAGTAGTGAATTGACACGGTGACACAATTGGCTGATGGTGCAATTAAAGAGAAAAATCATGATGATGTCCCCTTCAGGCAGGTAATCCTGAACGAACTGTCGGCAGTTTTGCAAAGCCGTGCTGAGCTGATGACCCCAAGGGATCATACGGGAATAATTTTTCTTGTCCTTTTTGTGTGTGTTCTTACCAATGTGATCTTCTCTCTGGCCCGCACCGATTATTTCGGGCTGTTTATTGCGGCCAGCTTCTACCTCAACATGTACTATTTCATCACCTTGTTAATCCCGACAAATCTCCAGACATCCAGCCTTCCGGCAGCGGACCTTTCACGGTTCCACACATGGCTCAAAGAGATTGGGGTAAAATCCGGCACAACCCAGTTTACCCGGTTATTTATCAACTCACTCTTCATGAACAGCCGGGCCTTGTCTCTTGGGATCGGGTTGATCTTCTCTATTGATATTGTATTTGTGCTCATCCATTATGCCCGGCAAGAGCTCCCGCTCAAAACTACGATCATTGTCATCACCCAGTGTGCCATCATCGTCATCTTTTACCTGCTGGTCTGGAAGATGGAACCCTTCTCAACTTCCTATGTAAGTAAAGTAGAAGACGCAAAACGCACCCTTCGCAGGAAGAAACTACCGCCCCGGCTGGTTACTGGTATGTTCATTTTTGGTTTTTTGATTGCGATATTCCTGTTTCTGACCACCATGATCTACCTGCCGGGTGTGACCCTGAACGCATTTTTAAATCAGTCAGAATTAAAGGAGCTCGGGCACCTGTTCAGCCTGCTTGCCATTCTTGCAGTCAGCCAGTATTTTCTCGTCAGGTATATCCACGGTATTACCAGCAGGACAATGGCAGAACGCATCTTTGACTTCAAGGAACAATCTTTACAAGAGCTCCTTGACCGGGAGAATAAGATCCCGTCGGGAAGCTCAGAGCCAGATGAAAACCCTCTCGAGACCAGTGCACTCCTGCTGGAATCAAAGATCTTTATCATAAAGCGAAATTCTCTTGCAGGGGCATTTCCGGTCTTTGTTGTGGATCTTGACTTTTCTGTGATGATGGACAGCACGACCTTAACCGCAATCAAGGGGTACATTGTAGAGAGAAAACAATGAAGGTGGCCGGGGTTTTTTCCGGGTTTTTTAACAAAAAATTCTGGCATGATACTGATGATGAAATGACAGTCTGCTCCCACAACCTTCAATCACAATCCATTTGGGATCTCTGAAATGAAACCCACAGGATTTTTCTTAAAAATCGCAATAACCGGGCTCATCCTCCTGATAATTCCCCTCACCTCCGCACTGCCTTCCGGCACCACCACCTACTCCTTTGTCCACATATCCGACACCCAGAATCTGGCCACTCATTATCCGGACACCTATAATCTCACCTTTTCATATCTTGAATCAATAAAAACAGAATACAATATCTCGGCCATCATCATTACCGGTGACCTTGTCAATACCTGGGATAAAAAATCCGAGTGGAATGTGTATTCCCGTGCACGGAATCTGACAAATATTCCGCTTTATGTAACGGCTGGCAACCATGACACGAACCGGGGGAAGAATTACAAATATTATTCCCAGTATACAGGCGAACAGATGGGCAATTACGTGACTGCGTTAAATGATTTCGATTTTATTGGCATAAATTATGTAGACACATCCCTCTCTGCGCAGGAATTTACCGCACTACAACAGGCGATAGTCAACGGGTCTTATAATTTCACCATCATTGCTACGCACTACTACATGGGAAAAGACGGCACGCTCTCAATCCTTGGAAAAGATATCGACCGGCAGTTAATTGTGCAGCCAACCCTCATCCTTGCCGGACATGTGCACTGGGATCTCATCAGGGTTAAAAATATCAGCGGATATCCGGTGATCGAGGATTTGACCAATTACCAGAATGGCGAACCGGGGGGTGTAAAAAATAAGAATTATTCGGCGGGGACGTTCTATACTGTGACCGTGGTGGACGGCCAGGTAGCAAAGATCATTTCAGAAACAATCCATATCTTCCCGGAACAATCTTTTGAGAAGAAGAGGGTTCTCTATGACATTACCGGACAATTTTCCGGTAGTGTGCCAGCCCCATTACCGCAGGTAAGCCTCAAACCGGAACTTCCCGCGTGCGAGCTGCCCTGTGATCCGGGGGAGCCGGTGGATCAGGGATTCCGATTGCCAGAAGCGAGTAAACTTTTAACTTCTTTTAAATGTGCGATCATTCCCGGCTCATGTTCTGGTACAAAAACACTGCCAGCCACCTCATGAGCGCCTGCCGGCATGATCGAAGCGCAGGAATAAATTTGCGGCTTTTTTTAGTTTTCTTGCCCCAGTCTCATGGAACTAAAGCTGCCAGCCGGAATCTATGTTCCGGGTCCTGTGTAGATATCCAGCAGATGCCCCGACAATCCATACTATTTAATAATCAAAAATGAAATGAACCGCATGGAAAACTGTAGTGTTTGTGGTGTCTCAAAGGTCCAGATCGTGGGAATGATCGGTGCCGTTCTTCTCATAATTGGATGTTTCGTTCCGTTATTTTCCGTTACCTTGCCCGTGCTTGGAACCCGGTCGGTCACGTTTATGACAGCAGGATTTAATATTTACGGTGGAGCGTTGATCCTCACAGCGCTTGTCATCATCGGTCTCTTCTTTGCAAAGATGGTTAAGGAAGCCCAGGGTGCCGGAATCGCAGTCTTCCTCACGATCCTTTCCTTTTTCATGGATGCGGTTGGTGGGTATAACGGGATCAAGGATATGGGAGCGATTGCATCATTTGCAGCAGGCTTTTTTTCGTTTGGTTATGCCTGGATCGTTCTTCTGGTTGGGGCAATCCTTGTGGTTGCAGCGCCGTATGTTGACCGTTTGTTCCCGGCCAAGTAATTTATTCATTTATTGAAAAACCAGACAAAAAATCAAAATTACACCAACCCTTTTTTTAAGGTATTAAAAACCAGACAAATCAGATACCGGATCACCTGAGATGACCTGGTCCCTGTCATGACCCCAAAAATGGCAATCCGGCGGCATTCCAGCCTCCGATTGCCCGGAACCGGAACTTTTCAACCGGCCAGTTAAGCAGGTTTTTTGGGGTATTTTTCCGGATGTTCCTGTTCCGGGCTTTATATGGGATTCCGGAGGTTTTGCACGGGATAAA
>JAURZP010000178.1 GCA_030653335.1 Methanoregula sp.
ATTATCATTATCAATGATGCTGAAGCAGCAGCTGCATCGGTAGCGTTGTTCAGGTTCTCGTCACCAGTAAATGAACTCGTAACGAGCGTCTTGACTGCACCCAGACATTCTGTACGGGCTGTTACGGCCGGACTGCCTGCTGCAAGACCCGCGTCTACCGCTTTTGTGTCACCTTTATCGGTATCCGTCTCGAGTTTCTTGTAGGTTACCTGCATTGTGGCCCATGCTGTATCGAACTTATCCATAGTGGCTTTGTCCTCAGCAGATAATGGGCGGGAGCGGAACTCTTTCATATTGTCATTAATAACTCCAACCTGTGCGGCCAGCGAAGTACTTGTGGCTGGGCGATCAGCGGGAACCGCAATATACCTGTAGATATCTCCCCGCATCTTTTCCAGTGCTGCATTGGTCAGCGCAAGGTTCTCTGTACCCTGCATCTTTTCATAGAGTGCATCCTGGCGGGCCTTTGCATCCTGCAGGTTCATGTACCCGAGTCCTGCAACTGCCACCAGGATAATCAGTACAATCAGGAATCCACCAATCAGTTTCTTCCCGATCTTCATATCATCAATGAAACTCATAGATTTCCTTCCTCCTTCATGTTCCCCAATTCCCCGGTCCGGTGATCTCCCCTCTCACGAAAGGGTGCGTTTTTCTCGATCTCACCCGGTCGGTTCCTGCCATGGAGCTGCCACTTCCGGCAGGTTCCTGTAAGTAGGTGAATACATAACGTGAGGTTTTAGACTCATTCCCAATTGTCGAATTATGAGACAAAATTTGAAACAATGAAGACAGGGTACTAAAATCAGCTGGTGATTGTGATCTCATCCATGTTTTATTTTCAGCCCCGTTATCAGGAAGAACGGTTTTTGCGTTTATGCCCATCGAAAGATTGGAGTAATGCACCCGGAGTGCTGCATTTTTTTGTAATATTTCCTTTTGTCCCATACCAGACCTCTCAGATCTTCCATTCCCCGTATTGACGAGGTGCCCCAGACGAAAGGGTGCGTTTTTCTCGATCTCACCCGGCTTTGTTCCTGACCGCTTGTATGCCAAACATATAACATGCAGTTTTTTTATCCCTGCCCTGTCAGCATCCGGAAGAAACCAAACCGGATTGCTACACCATATTCAGGGCTGATCCGTAATGCATCCATCAATATTATAAATGTATTTGAATGCACGGCATTGATGCATGGCATACCCGCAACTTTTTAATAGTGAAAGAGCCGTGATGCATAATTAATGGCAGTAAATAAATTCCCGGAAGAGGTAGAGGCTATCAGGAAACATCTGGCTGATAATTCTGATGGGCTGAGTATCAAGGCAATCGCAACCACGCTGGGGATGAACCGGAACTCGGTTGCCAAGTACCTCGACATGCTCCAGATGCAGGGAAGGGTTACGGTCAGGCAGTATGGATCTGCCAGGATCTATACGCTGGCAAATAAACTGCCTGCTGCAGCGGTACTAAAGATCTCAAAAGGCAATGTTCTCATATTCAGCCAGAACCTGATCGTTATCGATATCAATGAACCGTTCCGGGAACTCTTACAACTGCCAAAAAATGATCTCATAGGAAAAATGGCCGGCCAACTGCCGTTTTTTCTGGAATCGCACCCGGACCTGTCCCGTCTCCTCCGCGACAGCCTGAAAGGCAAAGAGAACAGGATTTCTGCGGTGCTGGTGCTTCCGGATCGATCCCTGCCGGGCACATTCACCTTCAGCCCGGTCTTTTTTGAGAACGGGGATCCGGGCGTGGCCCTTATTGCCGACATAACGGCCGGCACCCAATATCCCTCTCGCCCGGAAATCGTCACTGACCGCTTGCTTGTTGAACTGGATGAGGTAGAATATATCTGCCGGTTCAAACCGGATGGAACGCTCACCTACGTCAACCGGGCTTATGGTGAGCTGCTGCAAAAGCCAACAGCCGATCTGATCGGTCATACGTGGCGGCCAACAGTTCCCGACAGCGAGTATAAAAAAATCAAAAACTGCCTCTCCACCCTGAACCCCGCCCGCATGGTTGCATCTATGGAATTCAAGACTATCACACCCATGGGAGAGTCCCGGTGGCAGCGGTGGAAATTCAGGGGCGTATTCGATCAGGAGGGACAGACCATCGGCTACCAGGGCACGGGCCTAGATATCACCGAGATAAAAAAACTCGAAGAGAAGGTCTGCAGAGATACGGATGAACTGGAGCGGCTGATACGGGAGCATAAGAACGAGATCCAGGACTTAAATAAACAGATCTATACTGAACTCTCCACCCGCGAGAAAGCCGATTTCCAGCTCCAGTTCACCCAGTTTGCCATGAACAATGCTTCGTACATGATCATCTGGATCAGTCGCGAGGCCCGGTTTGTGTATATGAACAAGAAAGCCCGGCAGGTCCTGGGGTACTCCTACCGTGAACTGATGGCAAAAAAAATTTTAGATCTCCTGACAGTAAGTCTCCTGTCGCCATGGGAGGAGATCTGGGAGACCACCCGGCGGGATCATCAGTACACGATCGAGACTGCCATAAGGACCCGCGACGGACGCGAGATCCCTGTCGAGATGGTTTTCAATTACCTTGAGTTCAAGGAAAAACAATACTGCTGCTGTTTTGCAACCGACATTACCGGACGTAAAAAAGCTGAAGATACCATACGGAAGATCGGGCGGGAATGGCAGACGACATTCGATGCGATTACTGATGTGGTTTTCCTGCTCGATTACAAGGGACGGATTGTCCGGTACAACCGTGCCTTTGAAACATTTACCGGAAAACCAGCAGATGAGATTGACGGCAGGTATTGTTACGAGATCCTGCATGGCACCGTCTACCCGATTGAGGGCTGCCCGAACGTGAAAGCACAAAAAAGCCGGCAGCGCGAGAGCCTTGAACTGAAGATCGGTGACCAGTGGTTTGTTGCCGCGGTTGACCCGGTTTTTTCCGATAGTGGCGAATTTTCCGGAGCTGTTCACCTCCTTATCGACATCACCGAGCGCAAACTGGCGGAAGATGCGCTGCGCGAATCACGCCAGATCATGGAGGCCATACTCAATTCCATCACCGTTCGGATCTTCTGGAAGGATAAAAACTCAGTTTACCTTGGCTGCAACACTGCCTTTGCCCGCGATGCCGGCTTTAATAAACCGGAGGATATTATTGGAAAGGACGATTATGCAATGGGCTGGCGTGACCAGGCCGGGATGTACCGGAACGATGACCGGGCTGTAATTATGAGCGGAATACCAAAACTCCTTTTCGAAGAACCGCAGACAACATCAACTGGTGAAAAAATTCAACTCCTGACAAGCAAAGTTCCGCTGCGGGATGCCGGTGGAGAGATCATTGGCGTGCTGGGGACGTACCTTGACATCACCGAGCGCAAACGGGCAGAAGATGCACTGAGGGAGACGGAACGGCGACTGGGAGATATCATCAACTTCCTGCCTGATGCCACGTTTGCGATCGATCGTGAAGGGAAGGTGATCGCATGGAACCGGGCGATTGAGGAGATGACCGGTATCCGGGCAGAAGATATCCTTGGGCACGGAAACTATGAGTATGCACTGCCATTCTATGGCGTGCGCCACCCGATACTTATCGATCTTATCATGACTCCGGATCCGGATGTGTTGAACAACTATTCCTCTGTGCAGATGGATGGTGATGTCCTGACAGCTGAGCTCTCCCGGGCTCACCTGTGTGGAAAAGACCTCTATCTCTGGGGTAAAACGACTCTGCTCAAAAATGTCTCGGGCGAAGTCGTCGGTGCGATTGAATCAATCCGGGATATCACCGGGCGAAAGGCGGCAGAAACTGCTATCAGGGAAAATGAGGAGAGATACCGCACCCTTGTAGAGAACCTCCCGCAAAAGATATTTCTCAAGGATAAAAATTCCATCTATATCTCCTGCAACAGGAATTATGCCAACGATCTGAAGATTCAACCCGAAGAGATTGCCGGAAAGAACGATTACGACTTCTATCCGCATGAACTTGCAGATAAGTACCGGGCTGATGACAAACGACTGATAGCATCAGGCCGTACTGATGAAATTATTGAGGAATATGAGCTGGACGGGAAGAAATACTGGGTCAATACCGTTAAAACCCCCCTTAAAGATGCCATTGGGAATGCAGCAGGAATCCTTGGCATATTCTGGGATACAACCGAAAACAAGCGGGCACAGGATGCAATTATTAAAAGCGAGGAGAAGTACCGCGCTCTTGTTGAGACACTCAGGGACTGGATATGGCAAGTGGATGCAGACGGAGTGTATGTATATACAAGCCCGAAAGTCAAGGATATTTTGGGATATCAGCCGGATGAAATTTTGGGAAAGACCTTATTTGACCTGATGCCACCAGAGGAAGCAAAGCGCGTATCTGGGATCTTCAAGGCACTGATTGCCGACAAAAAGCCGATTATTGCTTTTAAGAATATCAATATACACAAGGAGGGACACCTGGTTACGCTGGAAACGAGCGGTGATCCTTTTTTTGCAAAAGACGGAACGCTTGCCGGATACCGTGGAGTCTATCGGGATATCTCAGAACGCCGGCAGGTATGACAATCCGGTAGCAGGTGCAAATCCTTAAGGGAACAATCCGTAAAATTGAAAATCAGCAGGAGATTTATGAGTGCAGGAACTGCGGGTTTTCTATAGATAAGAAACTGATTGGGGTCTTTGTTTTTCGGGATAAATCAAAAAAAAGTTCAGATGAAGAACCGGAAAGTAATCCACGCAACAAGCAGCATGATCGCAGAGTACTTCAGGCCGGAGATAAATCGCGCTTCACCCATCTGGCCGGCCACAAGCCCAGAGAAGAATCCCTGAAGCATTGCCGCATGAGAGAAGAGCCGCTTGTAGGTGAAAATATCAATCGTGGCCCCAAAGCCCTTTGCCCCGGATGAAACAGCAGTCGCCCCTGCCGTTGCCATCGTAGTGAGGAATGATGTGACAAGGATTGCAATAACAAACAGGAACACTGCAAAAGAGACGAGCACGATAACGACGTAGATCATCATATTATTACTACGTTCCTGCTGGAGATTGACAACTTCATAGGTATCCTTTGCTGCTGCACGCAGCACCTCACTCACATCACCTCCCGCCTTGCTCGCCTTTGCGATCAGGTCAACGCTCCGGTCCGCAAGCGGGGTCCCAAGGCTTTTACCAAACCGGTACAGTGCCTCGACAAAACCAATACCCCAGGACATCTCATTGTCAAGTTTTCTGATATGGGGCGTGAGCGTGCCATACTCTGCGGCAGCCACGAGATGCACCGCATTGGGCAGCGTCATACCGGAATCGTTCATACCGGCGAGATCCCTGAAAAAGTTCGGCAGGCCATTTTCAAGACTTGACACCCTCAATTGTTCTTTAAGATCGAGAATGGCAAGTGGTACAATAGCGATGAGTACGGCAAAGACCGCAAAATCATCCACGACCGTGGATTTGAAGATTACAGAAATACCGTAAGATCTCACACTGAAGAAAAAACCGCCGATAAAGACAATCAAAGCCAGCGGTATACAGACTGCCAGAATGTTGACCGGTTTTTCTAAAAGCACCTTAAGAGGGTGCCTGAGAAACTTCCAGACTCCCGCCTTTGTCTTGCGTTCATGATCCAGTTTTTTGGTGATCTCCTGGAATTCTGCTTCAACAGAACTCATTTCATCGGGTTTTAACGCGAGGGGGGCACCAGTTCCACGGTTTAAGAGATTTTTGAAACGATTTTTGATTCCTGTGCCAGTACTCACTGCATCGGGTTTTTCAAGCGGTGGATTACCAGTGCCAGGAGGTACGATATTGTTGATGCGATCTTTG
>JAURZP010000184.1 GCA_030653335.1 Methanoregula sp.
ATAAATCTATGGTATTGTTACCTGGAGAGGATCTGCATGATGATCTTTCCGTATGCCGGGCGGGTAACCAGTACCCCTACCAGTACACCAAGGATGGTGATAATCGCAAATCCCTTGAGAGTGGAGAGGTCCATCAGTGCAAGGGGCAGCATCGCAATCACTACGGTTGCTGCTGCAACAACAATGATCCCAAGCGCACGGGAAAGTCTCTTTAAGTAGAGATTCGGCGAAGGAACCTTTCCTTCATGCAGGATCTCATCTGTGATAACGACCAGCTGATCGATACCCGTACCTACCACAGCAATGAGACCGGCAATGGTGGGAAGATCCAGCTGGAATTTGATCATGCTGATGATCCCAAGGAGGATGACAATTTCAGAAGCATTGATCAGCACCATCGGTAACACGATGCTTGGTTCACGGTAACGGAAGTAGATGACAAAGCCAACTGTGATGAGCGCAAAGATACCGGCAAGCAATGCCATCATCTTATATCGTTCACCTAATGGAGCAGACACCCCACCTGACCCGGCAATACTCACATCAACGGGAAGCGCTCCTGCTCTTAAGTGGATTTCAAGATTTGTTGCCTGCGTGATACCGGCTTTGCCAGAACCGGTTGATGCAAAGAGCTGCCTGATGTCTGCTCCCTGGAGTTTACCTGCGAGATCTTCAGACAGTGGAGCGGAGTACACGGTCTTGTTGTCGAGAAGCATGACCAGATTGTGGCTGGCTGGATCAACCGTTGCTCCATATTTTATTGCCCCGTTGCGGAATGCGGCTGCACCGGAATCACTGAGCGTAAACCCAACCCCCCAGCGGTCACTGCCCGCAGGTTCCTGGGAAGGATTCTGGACACTGGTGATTGCATCACCGGACAGCACATGCTCGGTCTGGTTTGCGGTTGTCTGGACACGGATCTCAAATTTGCCCTGCTTTCCGACAATTTCCTGTGCCTGTTTCATATCCACACCGGCAAGTTCAACACGGATATATCGCGCGATGTTATTCATGCCAGTCAAGGTATTGACCTTTGCATCCTTGGTCCCAAGGGTGTTTATCTTGTTTTCAAGAATGCGCTTGACATCTTCTGCAGTTGCCTTTGAGACACCCTGCTGGTAGGTGGTAATTTTACCGCCAGCTGCGGTAAAAATGGGATCGAGTTCTGCCTGAGTATAAAATTTGCGAATCTCAAGATGCGTTGGATCAACGAGTAATACTTCAGTATCAAGTTTCTTTGATAGATCCGGAATAAATTCCTCAAGCGAACGATCTGTGGTAAACCCTACAACCTCCGCGCGGAATTCGAGCTGCAACCATGACCCCTGCTGGAGATCAAGACCATACTGGATATTGGATACCATATGTCCCTGCTGGTCGAAATGCGGAAATATTGCAACTACAGAGAGGATGATAAGAATAATCAGCGTGGCAACTCTCCAGTCAGAGACCAGTGCTTTTATGCCAGATCCATT
>JAURZP010000186.1 GCA_030653335.1 Methanoregula sp.
TTCATAAAGCGACTTGAAGCGCAGGCAAAGGCCAGCGGTCCGGGAAAAAAGTACATGATCCAGCAACAGCTGGAAAAGGAAGTAAAAGTTGCCATGGATGCAGAGATCGCCGCTATCATTGCAGAGATTACAAGAAAGATACAGAAATATTGCGATGAGATCCGTATGGGTAAACTGAAGAAAGGGCAGGTGCCGGAACGGGATATGATCCTGAACTGCTCGTGTCTTGTAACAGATGAGAACTACGAAAAGCTGGGCGCTGTGTTAGAAGAGATCGAGCGGGAGGGCGACTTTTCGGTGAGATTCACCGGGCCGTGGGCGGTGTACTCGTTTGTATGAGATTACGTTTCACCGTTATACCTGACGGTTACTGAGAAAGGAGGCTGAGACATGTGATTACGGTGAACCTGAAAAAGGGCGTATTCTACCCGGAATATTTTAAGAATCCCGTGTTTGGGCTCACCCCGTCCCGCGAGATCTTAGCGTTCACCGTCCTTTCTATCTTAGCGAACGGTGAATCCTGGGAAGGAGCCCGGTCCGAGAACACAGTGCTTGAATGTTTATGGCGTATGAACGAGAAGGGTGCATAATGGCTGCGGTAAAAACAAAGCCAAAAGAGAAGAAGCCGGATGCCCCGCCCGGCAAACGCTCGTTGCGGAACGCTGCAGAGAAGCAGATCGCCCGCACACCTGAGCGCTCTCCTGACTTAACGAAGCAGACTGCAGAAGAACACATCCACGAACTCCAGGTACACCAGATCGAACTTGAGATACAGGCAGAGGAACTCAGGAAAACGCAGCTCGCACTTGAAGAGTTGCGGGACAAGTATCTTGACCTCTATGAGTTTGCCCCGCTCGGTTATCTCACGCTCAGCGATAAAACACTGATCACTGATGTGAACCTTAGCGGAGCGACACTCCTTGGTGTTGTGCGGGGCAAACTGCTAAAAGCACCATTCAGTAAATTCGTTGCGGAGAAAGATTCTGATGAGTGGCACTGGTATTTCTTAAACGTGCTGAAGCATTTCTTAAACGTGCTGAAGCAGGAGGAAAAACAGTGCTGCACTCTCCTGCTTAAGCGGGGTGATGGTTCCACGTTCCCTGCCCGGCTGGAAAGCATCCGGATTACCGGTAAAAGCGATGCACTTCCCATGGTGAGGGTGGCAATCAGCGACATAACGGATATCCGGCTGGCGGAAGAGAAGCTCAAAGAGAGCGAGAATTTCCTTTCAAATATCGTTGAACAGATCCCTGACATGATCTTTGTGAAGGATGCACAGGATCTCCGGTTTGTGCAGTTGAATAAGGCCGGCGAAGACCTGCTTGGCTATTCAAGAGCAGAGATGTTCGGAAAAACTGACCGTGATTTCTTCCCGAAAGATG
>JAURZP010000187.1 GCA_030653335.1 Methanoregula sp.
TCCCAGATGGAGATGCATGATTATGAAAAAAAGGAATGCCCTCATTTTGGCTTTAATTGTACTTGGGCTGTTTTTTTTTGCCAGCCCGGTATCTGCAGGTATAAAAGATATCCCGGCCGGGGGTACTGTGTTCATCGGTGAACAGGGACTGGATATTTCTGGTATTACCGGTGCTGCCGCAGTAGATCTTGGATGGTGGGCATCAGGAGCAGTTATTGACACAACATCAGCTGACTCTATCATCAATGTTCCCGATCCTAAAAATTTCTATGTCACCCCCTCTGTCTATACTGGGACATGGTATAAGCTCCCTGCAAAAACGCCTGTTTTTAATGTTGCAGCCCCTCAACTGGATATCAAGGTAGAGGATACTACGGTTAATGTCGATGTTACTGACAAATGGGTTCCGACTGATGATGAACTCCAGTTCAGGATAGAAACAAATCTGGTTCCGATTTCCCAAAGAGGGGGTGGTAATCCCATCACGATTAAAGTTCAGTCTCCGAATGGGGCCGTTTACACATCTCTGGTTGACAATGCAGGGAATCCGACATCAATCGTAGATTATCCAATCACATCAACCCCCCAATCAACCGGTTCAATATGGGGTACCGCAAACCGTGCTCTATATCCTCCGGGAACCTATACCATATGGGCTGAAAGCAATGTGAACTCCCCCAGTGTCCCCCTCTGCGCCAGCAGAAAAATCAGCCTGCTCAACCAGGACCAGAACCCACTGATAGTGAACAAAGGATATGTGACAAATCCCTCGACACAAATAACCCTTGTCTCCACCACTAAAATAATCACAACTGCTCCTACCACGGCGCCCACAACATTGCAAACACCCCCACCGACTATTGCTGTGCCAACGATCCTGCCGGAGACAACCGTAGCAGTGACTGAAATACCAACAACCCCTCTTCCCACACCAACTCCGACAAAATCCCCCGGGTTTGAGGCATCCATTGTCGTGGTTGCATGGATTTTTGGGTTGGTATTATTTTTAAAGAAACAATAAAACCCCCTTTTTTGCCTTCGCAACCTTTTATTAGCTTACTTTCCTATTGCGTTGTATGAACGTTGTAACCACCGTGATAAAATCCCGTCATAGCGTACGGAAATTCAAACCTGATACTGTCAGTGATATTGTAATAAAAGATGTACTCGAGTGCGCTGCGCAGGCCCCGACAGCAATGAATCTCCAGCCATGGTTGTTCGGTGTAATTAAAAATAAAGAAACTCTGCAAAAAATCGCAGGATTTACTGAGCATGGGAAATTCATTGCCGAATGTGCGGTGTGTTTTGCAATATTTGGAGAAAAGAAAGAGACCTACTATCTTGAGGATTGTTGTGCTGCAACTGAGAACCTGATTCTGGCGTTGCAGGCATACGGAGTCACATCCTGCTGGGTGGCTGGTGAAAAAAAACCGTACGGTGAATCTGTCAGGAAGTGTCTTTCTGTGCCGGAAAATTTCACATTGGTCTCTCTCATTGCAGCGGGTAATCCCGCTGAGGTCTCGATTGCCCGGAAAAAAGAGTCAAAAAAGATTGTTTTTTATGAAAAATTCATACCAGAATAATTTTTTTTTGTTTTTTTGATTTTATGCTGTAATATTTCATTATCTCCGATTTAGGTGAACAGATAACCCGTTCTTGTGGGACCCCCTTTTTCCGGAATTATTAAGCATCAGGCCAATCACATCATTGATCATGAAAAAAGCGGTTCTGCA
>JAURZP010000199.1 GCA_030653335.1 Methanoregula sp.
GCATCGGCGGTATCTGTGCTTACGATCATCGGGATCGCGCTTTTCATCGGTGACGGTGTCATCACTCCGGCCATCAGTATCCTCTCGGCAGTTGAAGGCATCCTGTTAATCCCCGGGTTGGAAGAGATCGGCCAGGGGGGAATCCTCCTCATCGCGGCCCTCATCGCCATCGGGCTGTTCCTCTTCCAGCGACGGGGGACCGACCGCGTGGCATTTGCATTCGGGCCGGTTATGGTGATCTGGTTCGGGGCTCTTGCGGTATCCGGTGTTATCTCGATCATCGGCGCCCCCCAGGTGCTTTATGCGTTAAGCCCGATGTTTGCCCTGGCATTCATCCTCGAAAACGGCTGGGCCTCGCTCATCGTCATGTCCGCTGTGATTCTCTGCGTCACCGGGGGAGAAGCGCTCTATGCCGATATGGGACACCTCGGCCGGGAACCGATAGTCAAAGGCTGGGTCGTTGTCTTCCCGGCACTCGTGCTCAGCTATCTCGGGCAGGGTGCATACGTCCTCCAGACCGAAAATACCCATAATGTCCTCTTCTCCATGATCAACCACATCAGCCCGATCGTCTATGTCCCCTTTCTTATTCTGAGCATCTGTGCCACGGTCATCGCATCGCAGGCGATGATCTCCGGCATGTTCTCGATCGTCTACCAGGGCATGACCACCCGCATTCTCCCCAAGATGAAGATTGAGTTTACCTCATCCGAACTCCAGTCCCAGATTTATATCGACAGTATCAACTGGATGCTGCTTTTCGCGGTGCTGGTCGTGATGTTCGAATTCAAATCGTCGGAAAATCTTGCCTCCGCATATGGTCTTGCCGTTTCGGGTTCGATGCTGATCTCCGCTATCATGATGGCGATCATCTTCCTGCACCGGCGCAAACCGGTTGAGATGATCTTATCAGGGGCACTCATCATCATTGACGGGTTGTTCTTCATCTCTACACTGCTCAAGATCCCGCACGGGGCCTACTGGTCATTCATCATGGCTTCTATCCCGCTCATCATCATTGTCACATTCATCCTGGGGCAGGAGAAGCTCCATACTATGCTCAAACCGGTCCCCTTTATGGAGTTTCTCCCACGGTACCAGCAAAGTTATGCGAGCTGCCCGAAGATCCGGGGTACCGCGCTTTACTTTATTGGGGATGTAAAGAACATCTCTCCCTACCTATCGCAGGTTTTTTTCCAGAACGAGATCCTGTACGAGAATAATATCCTCGTATCAATCAATGTCACTGACAAACCGTTTGGCATCAGCACAATGTTCGATTCCGGTATCGGCCCCGGTCTCCACCTATTTACTGTTACGCACGGATATATGGAAATCGTGAACGTTGTAGGGCTGTTAAAGGAGCGGGGAATTGATGAAAAGACGATCTTCTATGGCATCGAGAATATTGTGAGCGATCAACCCATCTGGCGACTGTATGGAATTATAAAAAAGGTCTCACCGCCATTCATCCAGTTCTATGCCCTTCCCCCTGAGAAGATCCACGGGGTTGTGACACGGGTCGTGATGTAATCTGTAAAGGACTCATCGCAGGGTGGATTTTTTAGATAACCTGTTTTATATGGATCAGATCCCATTCTCTTGAATAAGTGTGATATGGTAAACAGCATAACAGAAAGCATCCTGGCACGGGGGGTCCCATACCGGGCAATCGCACTGCTTATTCCGGTCCTTGTCGTCATTATCCACATCAGTATAATGGCAGCCACGCTCCCGCAGGCCCAGTTTTTTACTATGCTCGGGCTCATAGCCGCTTACCTCCTGCCTCCCGCCGGAAAAGAGACGGTCATCCCTATCGGGATCGCTCTTGGAATCCCGTGGTGGTACATGGCTCTCTCCATTGTCATGATCGATGTCGAGACCGGCCTTTTTATGGCGCTGAACTTCGACCTTGCGTACCGCATCCCATATCTTGGGCCTCTATTGTCGAATCTTACAAAAAAGACAGAGCAGTTTATTACCGAACACCACTGGCTTGCCGGCCTCTGGTTCTTTGCCATCGTACTGATGGTGATGGTGCCGGTCCTCGGGAGCGGGGGGATACGTGGCTCCATAGCGGGAAAAATACTGGGGATAAACAATGTACTCGTCTTCTTTGCAATCCTTGTCGGCTCCCTTATCGGATGTTTTGGCATTGCGCTGGGGTCCGATGCTATCCTCACGCATCTCTGTGTCAACGGGACCCTTCCTGCGGAGATTGGCGCACGGGTGTGTGGCGGAGGCTGAACCTATATTTTTTGCTCGGATAATCTTTTACTTTGTTCAGAAAATATTCTGCTAAAAAAAGGCGAATCATCAGGATCTTAAAAAAAGGATCTCATTCTCATTGTGGAGTGACTGCTGTGGATAATCCTGTAAAAAGTTGTTCCTGGAAAATCAGCCCCTGACTCCCGCGACAACTGTAGTTCTCTGTTTTTCCATAATACGGTCTCTTTCACTTGGCTCCCATCTTCCTTCAGTGAAATTATAGCCTAGGAATTTCCCTATCGGTTTTAAGACGTCGAATTTAAACGTATCAAAAATTGTCTTCTCCCGGATCTTACCCGCATCCAACACACATTCGTTCCACCGGGGAGTGAGTTCAAACACGGTCTTCTCGGGAAGACTAATAAGATCAAATCCTTTTTCTATGGTCGCGGATGACCCCGGCCCGACAATCACTGAAGTATCGTCGCCAAACCTTACTATTGTTCCTTCGGGAATCCTTGCCCAACTGTATAATCGATCTTGTGGGTCCCGGGTGTAGTAGACCGCGTAGACACTGCCTTTTACTTTACCCACCTTAAACGCTTCGAACGCGTTGATGGGGTCTACGCCCCTGCACGGTATCTCTGCTGTTGTCGTTTTATACCCGGTGGTATCCGGGAGCCCGTCAGGCTTTATGCTGCCCGTAACTATTGCACCGTCCTCCATCCCGAACGTGGCGCTGGCTCCCCACTTCTGATATGCAGGGACCGTGTAGGTGTACGGCCCGGTGATGGTGTGCATCACACTGCCCGGGTACCGGATGGCAACAAGCGTACCGTCACCAACCTCAATGTTCCATCCCTCTGCTACCACGTCCCCCCGCGATGCCGGGGCAGTGCTTCCTCCGGCACGGATCTTCACATCCGCCGGGTTGGTTAGCTGGGCAATGTACGCGTACGCTGTGGGGGAAGAGAAACTGAGCGCGTAGGTGATGTATGTGTCAAGGGCCCGGTCAACCGTCATGCCATCGGTAACCCCGGCTTTTGCCAGGTACGAAGCAGGGACATTGTCCTTGAACTGTGCAGCCGATGTCACACCGTTACGATCGACAAATGCCGAAACAGGTGCGGCAATGCATATTGCAATGAGGAACAGGCAGATGAGGGAAATCCAGTTCATATTCTTTCTTTCAAATCCGATATAAAATACCTTTTTGCTCGCGTTCTGCGGGTGTAACAAAAACCAGTTGTTCCCATCACAGAATCAAAAAAAAATCAGGGTTGGTAATAGACCTTCATAGTCCCTTTTACCGGCATATTCGAGAACGGTTCAAGGAAGAAGACAATCTCTTCGGTACCGTGCGCTTCGACACTTGTGTCAGTGACAGCCTGGAAAAATTTCACATATCCAACGCTGTCCCGGTTAAATGAGGGGGAGGTCCGGTATTCATAGACCTTACTGTACTCCTCCATATACGCATCGTACTGTTTCAAAGTGACAAACCGGACATTGACCGGTGCATCGGCTGAGAGCTCGACTTTGAGATTTCGGAAATATCTCTGATCAAGGTTGGGACGGTTCATGGAGTATGTCCAGCCTTTTGGTTCATCCAGTGGAATTTCCCGCCATAAGATCCAGCTCGTGCCTGAAGCGGGTGCTTGTGTCTGTTTGGTTATGGTTAACACGGGCGGGATTGCAACACCGGAAGATGGTGTTGTTGGAGTGGATACCGGTGATACCATTGTTGCTGTTGATGCCGGGACTGGGGTTCCGGAGAGTCTCGGTTCGGCATTTTTTCCAAGGACAACACCCGTTGGATCGTACACACATCCGGAAAGGACAAGAGATATGAAGATCAGTACTATGGCGCAGAAACCAAAGATTCTCATATTTTCTCGTTTTAGATGTCGTAAGTTAATAGTTTTCCCTTACGAAGCCATGACGGAAGACTGCGCTGAACCCAGTGGTAAAAACCGTCCAACCGGGCTTTAATCCCACGGGCCGGGTCCGTTCCGGTATTGAACGGGAAATCCCCGGACGTGTCAGGAGTCTTTTGGTACAGTTCCCCTGGTGAACAATTCCAGTTCCCCGGCATGGAACACGGAGATATCGACCGGTTCGCCATACAGGTACCGCTGTGCAGTCTGTTTGTACACCTCCGGATCATGCCGGAGATTATTCAGGGTAAAATATTCGTAGATAGTCTCTAAGAAGGAGATCTGCTGGGTGAGAAATGCATTCTCATATTCCTTGACCTCCCTTGCGAGCACGAGACACTCTTCAAAGGGGAGTGCCGGGTCACACCGCCCGTGTTCGTTTTTGCGGGCGAACTGTCGCCATGTAACGTGGCCCGGCGTACCCGCGCTGCGGCGGAGCATGTGCGGGTAGATATGGCAGACGGAGAATCTCTGATCGTAAATCCGGCATTTCCCGTTCTCAAGAAACCAGCAGGATCCATGTGTATCATTTTTCATCCGGAGTGCATATCCCGAAACATACAACATGCCGTTCTGGTCGCAGAATTCCGGGTCGGGTGCCGGCTCATACGCATGGGGATCGAGTGTTCTCACGACGGAAACATCATGATCGAGAAGGAAGATGTGACTATTGACCTCCCGGGTGCAGCACGCCCCGCAAGCCGTGCACCGGAACCTGGTTGACCAGATATCGCTTGCCATCTGTTCAAGAGGATAGGCTAAAAGACGGTTCCGCTCCTGCATCAGTGCGACGATCCGAAAGGGGAGCGGGACATCCGGAGACGGATCCATTCAGGTCACGCTCCGTTTTGTTATCATCGCCGTATCGAATTCGATTTCCGTAATCGAATATTCTGCGGTTACCTGTTCCCCATCCGGAAGAATCATGTCTGAGTCAACCTGCATCGGTATCCAGTAACCTTCCACTTGGGTATAGGAGGAGAACCTGGTGGCAAAATGACCGGGCACCGGCCTGCCGGTCTCCGGATGCGTTGTGTCGTGCATCCTGATACTCTCGATCCATCCACGGCCATTGAAACGGGCAATAGCCTCTACTGAACAGCCCTTATCCTTAATAATCGCTTTTGCCGTCGAGTCATCAATATTTTCCCAGGTGATGAACCCGGCAGAACCGTGTATCATGGGAAAAAGTGGTGTACAGGCAAGGTACCGGAAGAGCGAGGAGGTTTTGATCGCATCATTTTGAGCATTATTCAGCGGGAATACGGATAGCAGGTTGAGGTTCATGCCCGCTTTGTCATCGACATGATAATCGAATGTTTCGAGCCAGATGCCGGGAGCGTAGGTAGTGGTTGCACGCCAGACAAAGCCCGGTGCGGCAAGAGAGAAAAATGCCTCTCCTCCTATATCCATCCATCGCCCGGTTTTCCCATACCGGCGCCTGCCGCCAAAACGTATATGTACACACCCGACCGGCGTCCGGTTTTCTCCCAGCGCCCATGTTACATAGCGGGCAACGGGTTCGGGCCGGGACGGGATGCAGACGATCGCGGGTAACGGCGCATAATGAACGATCAGGTGGAGATAACGGATTTGTTCTTCGATCATCATCGCAAAAAACTCACTGCCTGCCACGATGACGAGGAGAACGATCGCGATCCACACGAGTATCCCGAAAACCAGCAGATCGATCATCATCAGGCTCCCTGCGTCCGCAATCTGACATCCACCTGCCGGAACGGGATCTCGATCTTCTCCTCGGCAAACCTGCGGGCGATACGGCAGTTCACGTAGTCCTGAACATCCCATAAGGAACCATAATTATTCGCCCAGACGATGAGCTGCCCGTTGAGACTGGATTCCCCGAATTCAAGAAAATACACCGAAGGAGCGGGATCGATTACAACCCACGAAGTCTTCTTCCCGGCCTCATGGGCAATAGCGAGAAGGATCTCTTTTACCTTATCCATGTCAGAGCCATAGGCTACCGAAAAGGGTATCCGGACTTTCAGTTTTAAATCCGGCATCGCATAATTGATGACCACACTCGATGTAACTTTCGAGTTTGGGAACGTAACGATCTGGTTGTCCAGCGACTTGATCCGGGTACTCCGGGGTCCGATGCTCACCACGTCCCCAAGGAACGTATCGATCTTTACCCGGTCGCCGATCTTGAATGGCTTATCAACGGCAATGATTGCACCGCTGAAGAAATTGCCGATAATATCCTGTGCGGCAAGGGCCAGGGCAAGGGCACCGATCCCCGCGCCGGCAAGGAGCGGCGTTATATCGATTTTGAAGTCGGCAAGGATCAGGAGAAATGCCACAAACCAGATCAGGTATCGTGCTGCAATCTCAAGGATCGGGAGAAGCCGGTCACCGAGATCCGTCTCCGTTTTTTCTGCTGCCAGCGTACCATAGGTCCGGATAAGATTAAAGGAAAAGACCGAGACAATCCATGCCCCAAGCAGGATGAAAAACGCGTTAATCACCTGGTCGGTGATGAGCCAGTTCATGGATTCGGGCACAATATCAAACCGGGTCAGGGCGATGTAAACCGATAGGGCAATAATAGCCACGATGAGCGGTCTCCCCACGGCCATGAGTATGATATCGTCCAGCAGGGACTCGGTCGCTTCTGCCTTCTTCTTCAGCCACCTTACAATGACATGCGCAACACCGGCCATGACCAGCCCGGCAGCAACCGTAACGGCTGCATACAAAAAACCGTGATCCATCAGGAAATCTCCCCACGCTGCGGTTTTTCAGCGGCACCCCGGTTCATGACTTCCCACCATCCAGTTTCTTGTACCAGACGTTCATGCTCTCCATCGATCCGCAGATGTTGGTATTATTTGGGAGCAGTCCCCCGAACTGGTATCCAGCTCCGGCAAATACTGCATTGATCGGCCCGAAACTCGCCCGGGCGATAGTGTATGCCAGCAATATCCCCTCTTTTTTAAGCTCTGTTTCTATTGCATGGAGGAGCATGCTGGCAAAACCTCTTCCGTTGAAGAGCCGACCGGTGGCAAAATCCGTCACCTCAGCATTCCGGTTCTCTGCATCGATCTCGCAGGACGCCACGGCTGCCAGCAGGTGGAATTTTTTAATAACAAAATATCGGGTATTTCCCTGCATGGACTGCCGGATATAGTCCGGATCAAAAACAGGAAACGGGTAGGTTTTGAAAACCGAACGATATAATGCTGCAATTTCCTCCGCATTTCCTGCATGGGCATGCATCAGCGAGAATCCGTCTTGCAGCTTGTGTGAGGTCCGTTCCCCCGCATGCCCGAATGCTTCCAAAAGCGCGACAGCTATAAGCTGCTCATCATGGACCTCCTTTCGTTTCGGATCCGAATATTTCGCCATAAACACCGCTGTCTCTTTGCCGTGGAAGAAGAACGGGACTGTAGCTTCTGTGAGATACCCGGCATCAGCAAATATCTCCACTGCGGATTCCGGTACCTTGACAAAGATTTTGGTATAGTTTTCCTTATGGGCGAGATCGTCAGCGTAACGGAGGATATCATGGATCTCGGACTGCGCCAGTTTCATGACATAGACCCTGTTATTGAAATGACCGTGCTGGATGGTGCTGCTCCCCCGGTGCAGGACCATATCACACTGCTTCATCGTTCCTCCGTTCGATCCGGTCGTTGTTCTCCGGGATCAGGGTCGTGGTTTTATCGTAATCGGCGAGCAGTTTTGCAACACCGACTACCTTTGATTCATCGGCCCGGTTGATGTTCAGCTGGAGTTTGCAGGCAATACAATCACCGTTGCAGAAGATGCGATCATAATTTGACGGCTCCTGGTACGTGCAGATCATGCCCTCGTAATTGCGGAGCACGACCTTGTGCACCGACCAGGTCATCAGGTAATTGGGAAAGACCGGGATCTTGCCCCCGCCGCCCGGGGCATCGACCACGTACCGGGGAACGGCAAAACCGCTCGTGTGGCCGATTAAGTTCTCCATG
>JAURZP010000207.1 GCA_030653335.1 Methanoregula sp.
CCGTTCCTTTACAATATCTGAGCCATAATCGAGTGCACAGATCACTTCACTCGTATGTCCTTTCTTCTGGATGCCTACCTGCACCATGCGGATATCAGTAATTATGGGTGCCCCGGCTTTTAAGGCCACGAGTACGGCTGGAATGGGAGTATGGCTGAACCGGAGCAGGTCTGCCATGGAAAAATCACCTACGGCAATTGAGCACCGCTGTTTTATGCGATCTTCGACCGTAGCGTTTCCCACCTGCTGCCGGGCGAGCGTCCGGGATTTTTGCGAGATCGCATAGCCTTCCTTTGTGTCGGCACCCGGATCAATATACGTACTTGCGGTGGTACCCGCGTGGTGTGATGATTCCTTTGACATTGTTTCCTATCCTCCATATCCTAGTCTCGCTGCCACCGATGATTACTGTCGTATGCATATCAATCGCAGGTTCATGTGCTTCGATCTCTTCAAGCGTGGTGATGATCGTCTCTTCATCCTCGCGCAGGGCATTTTTAACAATCGCAATCGGCGTTCCGCCCCCGAGATGTTTTCGTGCGTGCTCGACTGCAAGGGCAAAGTTGTGCGGTCTGCCCCGGCTTTTCGGATTGTACAGTACAACCGGGATCCCGATCGAAAACACAGCATCGAGCCGTTTCTCGATGATCTCGAGCGGTGTGAGCAGATCGGAGAGGCTGATCACGGCAAAATCCCCGGAGAGCGGAGAACCGACCCGCGAAGCAGCGGCATTCGCTGCGGTGACTCCCGGGATTACTTCGACTTCGATTTCAGTTCCGGAATGTTCGAGCACTTCGAGAACGATACTTGCCATACCATAGACTCCGGCATCGCCACCGGATACAATGGCTACCGCATGGGTTTTTGCCAGATCGATTGCCTGCTGTGCACGGTCCACTTCTTTTCCCATGGAACTGCTGATTACTGTCTTACCTTTCAGTAATGGTTCCAGGGGTTCGAGATAGGTGTGGTGCCCGAGCACATAATCTGCATGCGCAATAACTTTCAGGGCCCTTGCCGTCATATAATCCCTTTTCCCCGGGCCTAAGCCCACAATGGCAAGACTTCCCTGCGATGGTTCAGCGTGCGATGGCAACCGTAACTCTCCCGTAAACTTTTTTTATCATGACAAGCGTCTTTCTCTTCGAAGTTGCAAGGGCACAGGGCTCGGCAACCCCGAGAAGACCAATCTTTGAAGCCCGCGAAGGACTGATTCCTGCCTGTGTGTTTATGGTATCGTCGTCAAGGAATATTAAATTGCCAGAAAGTATCCCGACTGCTTTTACAAGGCCGGTCTCGTTGAATTTTTTGGTTGTTGTCGCGTAGACAAGGACATCAGCCTCTGAAATTCCATTCTCTGCAAGAGCCGCACGCACAGCCTCTACAACTTCAGCAGACCCGACACCTTTCCGGCATCCGATGCCAACTGCGTATTCTCCTTTTTTTATGAGAATAGACACGTCCGGGCCGGCGATTACAATTGCTGGTCCCTGCACAGCATGAACCGGGATATCCGCGTTTAACAGGGCGGCATTCACCTGACGGGTTGAGTCCCGGTTGAGAATTTCCGTGCCCGTCCGCTCAGCAAGAGTCTCAACAGAATCCCTGCCCCGGGACTCCGTTGCAGTGGTGATTACCATTTGCATCCCGAGTCCCGCGAGCTCCTTAGCGAGCTCATTGGCTCCATGATGACCCCCGAGTACGGGTATTGCATAACGGAGATCCGGGCTCACGACAACAACGGCCGGATCCGTCCATTTATCATCGAGCAGAGGTGCAATCTTCCGCACGACAATACCCATCGACATCAGGGCAACGATCCGTTTCCTGCCGGTAAAAACGGTATTAAAAATATCCGGGTTGTATTCCACTACATCGGCTCCAAGAAATGTGGCGATGCGTTCTGCATCCAAACGGGAGTAAGGAAACGTAATAACAACAGTGTCAGTCATGAGTAGAGATGCGATCGCTGGTAACCGGACTCTGTGCCTTTAACCGCTTTGCCAACGATAAGCAGGGCCGTTTTTGTGATTCCGGCTGCCTGTGCTTTCTGTGCAATATCGGCAACGGTTCCGTAGATGACCTGCTGGTCTGGCCATGACGCGTGGAAGATCACCGCAGCCGGGGTCTCCTGAGGACAGGCCAGTTTTTCCGTGATATCGAAAAAATGCTCACTGCCAAGAAAGAACGCCATGGTGGCCGGGTACTGCGAGAGTTCAGCAATATAATCCTTGTCGAGTGTTTTTCCTGCCGGGCGGGTGATGATCAATGTCTCCGAGACACCCCGGGGGGTGAATTCGGTAGTCAGGGCTGCGGCGGCGGCAAAGACTGAAGATACCCCCGGAACGATCCGGACCGTGATGTGTAATTTTTGGAGTTCTGCGATCTGTTCGACGATAGAACCATACAGGGCCGGGTCGCCCGAATGGAGTCTGACCACCGTCTTTCCTTTCCGCACCCGGTCAGCCATGAGAGCGACCATATCATCGAGGTGCATGCCCCAGCTGTCCACTTTTTCCGCAGCAGGACTTGAAGCAACAAGAACGGGATTGACAAGGGAGCCCGCATAGAGCAGCACATCGGCCCTGTCGAGCAGGGCTTTTCCTTTCACCGTAATCAGCTCGGGATCACCAGGGCCTGCCCCGACAAACCAGATCACCATCTTCTGATTATTTCCGGGCATACATCACGCTCATGTAATCGCTCTTTACAGGAAGATCCTCGTTACGGTATATTTTCATATCGGGAAAGAACATCCGTTCGACTAACACAAAATCACTATACCCTTCTGAGCGCAGTTCAGCGGCTTTCTTCCGGGGTTTCCGGACTTTTAAGAATATACCGGCTTTCTGCGTCGACCCATCCGATACGGAAAAACTGCTGTTGACCGGAACGCCGGCAGCGGCAGCAAATGCGGTGATGGAGCTGATACCCGGTTCAGTCCGGAACTCAATTTTCGGGTGGGTCTCAGCAATGACTGCACAGAGACGTGAGAAGGTGGAAAAGAAATTTGGATCGCCAAGAATACCAAAAACCGCAAGACCATTGTCCGCTACGGGAGCGATCTTTCCTGCATTGGCCATAAGACACCTGCGAATCTTTGCCTCGTCATTGGTCATGGGAAAGTCCAGCACTACCGGTTCGCGATACGGGGCAACAAGCTCATGAGCGATTCTTCCCGGAACAAAAACAGTATCGGCTTCCTTAAGAAGCCTGACTGCCCGCAGAGTCAGAAGATCGGGATTTCCCGGACCCAGTCCAAGTCCTATGAGCACGCTGCACCCCGTGCGACAATAATATAGACCGGATCGATGGGTTTGAACATGATACTTTTTGCAATGTCATGCGATCGCGAGACCTGCACCTGAACAACCTCAGTAAATAGTCCTAGTTCTTTTAATGCAGTCACCGCACGTTCGAGCGTACTCACCATGACTGCGTTGATCACGATCGTCCGTTTCACTTTCTTTGCCAGCACCGGGAGGATCTCTGCAAGATTCTGGGTACCGCCAAGGAATGCACAGTCATACACCTGATCGTTTTTGAGAAAACCCACCGCATCAGTGCAGAAAAATTCAATGTTATGCACACCTGCATTCCGTGCGGTTTTAGTTGCGAGTGTGACTGCATCCGAACGCTTGTCGAGCGAGCAGACTTTTTTTACGGTCTTTGCCATCGCGAGCGAAACCTTGCCGGTACCGCAGCCAATCTCAAGGACTGTGTCGGTGTTGAGCAGTCCCAGTTTGAATAAGGAGATTACCATAATCTCGTCCTGGGTCGGCCCGCCGGCAAGTTTTGTGCCGTTCATCTTCACAATTTTTGTTGTGTTAAGGTATAAAGAATTGTTTAAAGTCCTTATTCAGAATGTCTTAAGAATTGTATTATTTTATCGGGGGGGTAGATTTTTTGCACTCGTTTACTCAGGTTATTTTTAAAATTGTCTTGTTATTACGAGCCAGAAATTCCCGGCAATTCCAGAAAAACAATAACGGGCTTATGTTCATGAGATCGTGTAAACCTCTATGATACATTGGGATTGTTACATATCCCTTAAAATTCCGGCAGTGCTGTTTACCTGCTCCTGGTATGATGACATGATCCGTCCACTGATCGCAATGCTTGTCATCGGATCGAGTGCAATTGCTTTATTGTACGCTTTGATTGCTTCCTGAAATGATTGTGTATCTTTAAACGCATCTACCGGAACGGATGATGCTGCAGTTCCGGGTTTTACTGAAGGGTCGGTAAGATTCCGGTACAAGTTGCTGATCTGTTGCATGTCCGTATGCGACTTGACGAGGTATGCATCTCCTTTTTTTATCCAGAGTTTCGCATTTTTTGGATCTGCTGATATTGCCTTATCGTAACAGGCAAATGCATCAGTATAATTACCATCCTGAAGAGCGAGATCCCCTTTAAAGATCATGGGAGTTGTTTCATTTGGGTACAGGACAACAATCTGGTCAAGATAAACCCGTGCTTCGTCTTCCATGCCAATACTTCCGAGCACATAGAGTTTTTTTAACATGATCTCTGTATTGTTTGGCTGGAATTCGATTGCCCTGTCATAAACAGAGAGTGAATATTCAGGATATTTTGAATCCGCGATGGTATCGGCAGTTGTATACAAGCTAAAGGCGGCAAACGACTGAGGGGATACTTGTTTTGATGGCGTTGTCTGAAAATACATGAGCGGGATACCAGAACCAAGAAAGCAGAAAATTATGATAAGCGCGGCGAATTTGAGTTGCTTTTTTTCGGAATCAGATTCCGGGACATTTTTTTTCTGATAAATCCCTCCATCCGATCGATCGATTACAACCGTACGTGCAAACAGATCATGGAGACCCTGTTTATTTTTTGTAAAGCCGATCATGAAAAAGCCAATGCCCAAAATAAGGAGGGAGATATACTTGCCAAGTTCTCTTACCAGAGCACGGAAAAAAGTAAGTTGCTTTCCATTACCGTACACAACAATTATTCCAAACGCGATTTTGCCAACCGTTGCCCTATAGGGTGAACTGATACACAACGGCGAATAGAGAATCAAAAAGAATGCGCCGGTTATAAGCACTGCATACAGGTTGTGGCTTGGGATTTTGTAGAGTTCGAGAAAATAATTTACTATGAGTGCAAAGATCGCTGCAATCGTCAGATCAGGAATGGCAGCACCAAGTCTTCTAAAGAACCCGATATATCCAATATCAATTTCTCTGGGGGGCTTTGGTTGTAAAGAATCCTGATTTTTCCTCTCATTTACCTGC
>JAURZP010000210.1 GCA_030653335.1 Methanoregula sp.
AGGCTGTAGAGAAACGTCTGGCATCCATCCCGACGGAGTGCGGCACCGCAGACATTGACCTGTCGATGTTCTATCATCCCGATACCGAGAAGGAGATCATTACTCTGCGGAAGTACCTGCTGGAACGACGAGATGCCTGCAGAGATGATATGATCGATCGCTGGATTGCGATGGTTGCAACCAACCGCCTGACCGGGCATTCGCCCGGTTTCTTCTCAGTCTATACTCTTCCTCCTAACCAGGCAGTATCTCAACTGAGCCAGCAGCGGATCAACATAAAACGAAATCAGGTACCTGAATATCGCGACACCCACCGGCTAATCCTGAATAAGACAAAAAGCCTGCTGCGCAGCCTGACTTCCGATGAGCAGAAGAACCTGAACCATGCCGGCAAAAACGCACGGCTTTTGACCGGGGACTCACGGACTACAACCGAAATTCCCAATGAGTCCGTGCAGCTTACGGTCACGTCACCACCGTTTCTTGATATTGTACAGTATAAAGATGACAACTGGCTTCGCTGCTGGTTTAATGGCCTTGATGACAAGGAGATTGGGAGCCGGATCACAATGGCAAGAACGGTTGTGGCATGGTCTGAAGTGATGGGTGCGGTCTTTAATGAACTTTACCGTATCACCCGCCCTGGAGGATATGTCGCCTTTGAAGTCGGTGAGGTGCGGAAGCGATCGATCCGGCTCGAAGAGCATGTTGTGCCGCTTGGGACTTTTGCGGGATTTGCGTGCGAATGTGTGCTGATCAACCAGCAGACATTTACCAAAACTTCCAACATCTGGGGCGTGGATAACATGGCACATGGTACCAATACCAACAGGGTTGTCATTTTTAAAAAAAAGAATGAAATAAAGTGAATTGTCCATTGTTCAGAATAGTCGCTCACTTCATAACCGGATCAGTAAATTTCCATGTGCAGTATTTTTTGTACTCCGTGCCATTACCCACGGCGTAAAAAAAGCACGTATATTAGTATCTCCACCTCCAATAGATATGCATGATTAACCGTATCAGGCGGTATGCGCAGATCGCAGATGTGCTGGGCCAGTACGGCTTTAGTATCGGGCTTGAAAAGTTATTCCCCGGCCGGGCCCGGTTCCGACTCCCCTCATCCGGGAAAGTTCCGGAGTCATCTACCATCTACGAGCGGATGCGGCTCACGTTAGAAGATTTGGGCCCGACCTTTGTAAAATTCGGGCAGATCATGAGTACAAGGACGGAACTGCTGCCGCCCGAGCTGATCGAACAGCTCAAAAAACTGCAGGACCATGCAAAACCCATCCCGTTTTCTGAAGTGCGGGCGGTGCTTGAAGAGAACTGCCCTGATATTTTTGATGTGTTCAGTGAGATCGACGAGACGCCTGTTGCCTCCGCCTCGATTGGACAGGTCCATCGTGCCGTTCTCAAAGACGGAACCAAAGTTGCCGTAAAGATCCAGCGCCCGGGTATTGGC
>JAURZP010000230.1 GCA_030653335.1 Methanoregula sp.
TTTAGGTAAATTCCTGACCTCTGGTGGTGTGGAGATTTAACATTTTTTTAAAATACTTCCCAAGGAACGTTTGCCTCTAAACCCCAATGGCGAGCCACTGCCTCCAATGCCGTATATATAATCCCGTTGCACAAGACAGGATAACCAATGCTGGAAATATTAAAAAGGAATGCACAAACCGTTTCATCTCTGCTCGCAGGTGCAATGAGAGATTCTACCGTTCATCCATTCAAATCCTCACCCATTTAGTCTGAACCGGCACCCTCTCTCATAAAACCTTTTCCGGAATAATGTAAAAAACTGTCATAAAAAAAATCCCAAACACATTTCTCCTCTTCCGGTGAATGTTCTTAAAAGGAATATTATGAAACACGAGATCATTGGTGACAACCTCCAGATGGTCAAGATCGATCTGATCAAAGGTGAGGGAATCTTTGCAGAAGCTGGCGCAATGGTGAACATGACCGGTTCATTCCAGATGGATAGCCAGCTTAAAGGCGGTGTCATATCCGGGCTGAAACGCGCAGTTGTCGGGGAGAGTCTCTTTCTCACATGGTTCTCACCTGCAGAGGAGGCCGGTTTTGTATCCTTTGCCGGGATGATGCCGGGCAAGATCTTTCCAGTTGTGATCTCTGATGGAAAAGAGTTCATTGCAAAGAGAGAATCATTTCTCGCGTGCGAAGAAGGTGTTGAATTAGACATTGCCCTGACAGAAAAACTCCGTGCAGGTTTGTTTGGAGGACAGGGTTTCATACTCCAGCATATGAGTGGAAATGGCATTGTTTTTCTACACTGCTGTGGCGATATTATTGAGATGCTATTAAAGCCGGGGGAAATTATCAAAGTACAGACGGGTCTTGTGGTTGGCTTTGAAACAACTGTCAGTTACGATATCGCTCTTGTTGGCGGCATCACCACTGCGATCTTTGGTGGCGAAGGACTCTTTGTTACAACACTTACCGGTCCGGGAAAAGTTGTCCTCCAGTCAATGGACATCGCAAAGATTGCAGCTTCACTCATCCCGTACCTGCCCAAACCGGAAGTTCATAAGAAATAGGATTGGCAGTCCTCGGTTAAAGAAAAACTTGTGATAGTATAGGGAAAACGTTCACACATTTTGTGGCTGCTCTTGTGAAACGACCAAAAAATTACCGTATGTGGGTGATCCAGGTCCACATATTCTGTATGCCTGTAGAGATTACAACGCCCGGATCAATCCCAAGAACGGGAAAAACAAAGATAAAGTACAGAACCGTGCCCAGCAGACTTCCAAGATTTGTTAGGGCTGCTACCAGTACCACTTTGAAGAGGGGAATACGGGCCATCTCAGTGAGGGATTGCGCATCATAGATCTTCCGGAAATCTGACATCGGCGGTTTTCTGACTTTTGCTTCGACAAATGCCGCGATCCAGCCGGAATGAAGCATGGGATTTAACGAAGTCATCCACGCCACGGCAAAACTGGTGAGTGCAGAATAGGGGTGTCCTCCTGCTAAAAGAGTACCCAGTGCTGCCAGCACACCATGGATAACCACCCAGAAGATGAACGCATAGAGTAAGACGTCTAAGCCAACGCCCGAAAATGCGATTGCAGCGAGCAGGAATACGAACAATGCAGTGACCGTAAACCCGAAGATTTTTGCCCAGGGAAATGATTTCGGTTCCCTCGTGAGTGAATCGAATGGGGGCAGACTCGCCGGGTTTTCCAGATAATTTTCAATTCCCTGCCTGTGCCCGGCACCAACAATTGCAAGGATGCGCCCTTCTGGACGTTGCACTTTTAACAGTACTAACTGGTGAGCAATATACGCGTCGCGCTCATCGATCAACGCACGGGCACCGTTAGGAGAGAATTTGCGGAACTCCACCATCACCATATCAATGATATCCTGCTGCTTGAGCGACTCAATATCGATCTGCTCTCCATTGTCCACTTCTGCAATCGAGATGACGAGAGCCCAGATCATCTTTAATTTTTCTAAAAAACCCATTGCGTTCCAGAACCGCAGAAGGGTAAGTCGTATGTCCCGATCGACAAGCCCGATGGGAATGCCGCGTTTCTCTGCCTCTTCTATCGCCGCTTTCATTTCGGCGCCGGGTTCGACACCAACATCAAAACCGATCTTGCGCTGGAGATATGCCATCAGCCACTGGACAAGAAGTGTATTGAAATTTTTAACTTCAAGCACATCATTAACCGAAGGATCACGACCCTGCTTTTTTAAGGCAGCATAGCGTGAAGGATCGAGTTCAATGGCAACAACATCCGGCTTATATTCGTCGATAGCTGCCCGTACTTCATCGACGCTTTGTTGCGATACATGCGCTGTTCCGACGATCCTAATCTCTGCCATCCATCACCGTTATGCCACTAATGTTAGCGCTTGGAACTGATTAAGAATGGGGGTAAAAAATAGTGCAACATCATTTTTTAAGTCATCCATATTTAATTCCGCGGTAAATGATCCTGATCTGGTGGAGAGTTGCGCGTGTCCATCTCGATCTCCCGTGCAATACCAATGATAATGATGATCACTGGTACAATCTCGATCCGGCCCAGCCACATAAGCAGGATAAAGATCCATTTTATCGAGACCGGACTTGCAGCACTGATAAAACCTACGCTGAGTCCCACATTGCTCAGGGCAGAGACCAGTTCAAAGACCACCTCTTCAAGCCGGAATGAAGTAATATACAGGTGAAGTGTGACAATGGTTGCAATAAAGATGGTAATGACATACATGACAATGACCAGCAGGTTTTTTGATATTGCCATTTCAGAGATATCTTTTGAGAGAGTATGCCCGCCGGATTTCAGAGGGATTAGCACGCGACTGCTCACAAAGAACCTCCGGAACCACCATTTCACCCCATCGTAGACAAGCATCACCCGGTTTACTTTTACCCCCCCGGCAGAACTGCCCATGGCTCCACCGATAAACATCAGCATGGCAACGACTGCAATAGGGATCGCCGTCCAGTAATGGGGATTCGAATTCTGAAGACCGCAGGTGGTCATACCAGAGACCGCAGTAAAGACCCCCTGCCTGAATGCTGTAGTGATAGGCAGGTTTCCAAAGATATAGAGATCCAGTGACGTGATGAGGGATCCCACCACCGCGATTAGCAGCAATATTCTTACCGTCTGGTCCCGCAGCATATTCATCACCTTTCCATGGTACAGGAAAAAGAAAACCTTAAACGGTATTGCGCCCGCCAGCATTACGGGTATGAGCAGGGCTTCAAGCAGCGGATTGTTATAGTAGCCAAGACCTCCCGCATGAACGGTAAACCCTCCGGTAGCTATTGCAACCATGACAAGGTTAAGAGAATCCCAGAGCGGTATTCCACTGAGCATAATAAGCCCGGTGAACGCAAAGGTAAGCACGAGGTAGATCATCCACATGCGCCGACTGGAGGATACGGAGGCAGGAACCAGTTCCTCTTCCCTACCTTCAGTGCGATAGAGCCGGAACAGCGATATCCGGGTCTTGCGGCGCAGGGATACCCCAAACACAATGATCCCAATACCGCCAATCCATTGGGTTAATGAGCGCCAGAAGAGAAGCGTTTTTGGTGTTGTATCGAGTGAAGTGATCATGGTAAACCCGGTGTCCGTCCAGCCGGACATTGCCTCAAAAACACTGTCAACATAGTTCATGTGCAACCCAAAGAAAAACGGGAGTGCCCCGATAAGTGCAATCACAAGCCATGAAAGTGCGACTGCAGCAATGGTGATGGATGATGAAGGTTCAAGATCCTGATGAGGTATGTGGGAGATCACATATCCCAGCAGGATGAAGACGAGCGGGGCGCTGGCCATCGGCAGGATAAGTGACCACTCTTGAAAGATGACGAGCACCAGAAAGGGCAGAAGTGATACGACACCAAGGAACTCAAAAATCAGCCCCATGTCGTGCGCGATCATGGCGATATGCTCGATGCGCTTCATCTGATAATCAAAGTGTTTGGGCAGTTATTAGTGTTATGGGTATCGCTTTTTAATTGAGAGCGGCGTGCAATTAACCATACATAATGATTAATTCCCTATCCTGTTCAATAGGTATTCATTCATGATCAGGATCCGTGCAGATCAGTTTCCGTCAATTTTTCTGGTCATTCTCACTATCCTTGCTTTTGCTGTATTCTGGTCAATTATGGATATGGTGCTTATCGGTGCATCGTTAGCGATTGTGCTCATCCCGCTCCATCACCGTTTTTCACAGCATATGCGACCATGGATTTCTGCATTACTGATGACTCTTGCTGTGCTGGGGATTTTTAGCGCCATGGGATTGATTACCCTTGCCATATTCTCCTCAAATTCCAGTACACTCACCCAGATGTTTACAACGATCGGAAACTGGCTCAATGATCCAATGACAAATCCTATGGCGTACGGAATTCCTTTTGGCAAGACGAGCCTGATTAATCTTTTAAATGAGGGGACTGCACTTTTTGTTGATTACCAAAAAACCCTGATTGCCTATCTTCCTCTCATCCTTTTCAAGATGTTTGTCTTCTTCGTTACTCTGTTTATGCTTTTTTTAAAAGGTGAAGAACTCAGGAAAAAAATCATTGAACATGTGCCTGCATCATTAAAAAAATATATCAACAGGCTTTCAGATGCCACGTGTGACACTTTATACGCAATCTACTATGTCCAGATTGCTGTTGCGGTTCTCACATTCTTCATGGCAATTCCGGTCTTTT
>JAURZP010000239.1 GCA_030653335.1 Methanoregula sp.
CACCAATATCCTGGAATAAATTAGTCCATAAACTAATGGAATCAGGGTTTGAGGGTCCTTATCAGGGTGGGAACCATCCTTACATGATTAAAGGAATTCTCGTTTTACTGCTGACAAGTCCATCATTCTTGGTTGTTTGTATCCCTTCTCTATCATTTTCTGAGGAATGCGATAGTGGGTGAGATGCTTGTCTGTAGTCAAGAACACCGGTACTTCATACGCAATCGAGTAACCGAGATGGACAAGATCCGTATATTGGCTCTTCATCCGGGCATCTTCGTTGAATTTGCATAAAAGATAACAAGCGTAACTTACCCGGCTGTTTGGAACCATTACGATTGGATCAAAGGTATCAACAATCTCAAAGAATCCTCGCATTAACTTTTCCCGGTTAGTAAGAAAATTGATCTCGCTCGTAAACTCTCCAAGTACGGGTAACGATAGAGATAAAGGATAATTCAGATTGTGAAGATGTTGCAGGATCTGCCGGTCTTGTGATTTTTCAATTGTTGAAAAAAGAATGCAAGTATCCAAAAATACTGTACTGTTCATTCAAGTGCCCGGAGCTCTGCCATGATCCGGTCGTGTTCTTTTTGGCTTGTGGCAAACACAACCTTTCCGGTCTTGAGACTAAAACCCGCCACCATAGGGAAGCGTCACTTCCCGATAGGGTTTACCGATTACTTCTGCAGGGTTGAACTCTTCAGAAACTGCCATTGCCATATCACTTAATATTGCTTTCATAGCATCAACGTTTTTGTGTATTTTCCACAATGAGATATGAGCCTATCCAACGAGTCATGATAATTGTTGGATAGGCTCTACTTAAGCAACAGCCTCAATAGTATGCAATTAAATAAATGGTATGTATTTACTATTGTATGAACTGGTGATACCGATGGTTGCAGATATAAAGAACGCCGGACTTTCAAAGGATTTCGTTGATGCTGTAGTAAGCAGGACAATTAAATCCAGAATAGAAGAGATAAACCAGAAATTAACGGATCTTTATAATAGCACGAAATATTTTGAAAAAAAATATGGCATGAAAACGGAAGAATTTTATAAAAAATTTTTAGTGGGATCACTTGGGGACGATATGGATTTTTTCGAGTGGAAAGCATCATGCGAGGTGTATAAGGAGTTACAAGAAGAGAGAAAAGCGCTCTTTGAGGCAATTGGATGATCGGTGATTATTTTGAATTTTTGAAAAGAGTCGCTAAAAAGAACCCGGAAGTTATGAATTTTCGGCTTATCCGGGAATTTATCGGAGTGAATAGTGGATTTATCAGGTTTGCATTAGATATCAGAGATGGCAGTGAACTTCACGTTTTTGAATATATTGATTCCGGTCTGCATAAAATAGATTACTCGTATCACTGGCTGAATAAAGAAAAAAATATGATCACACGATGGGACAATGCACCTCATCATAACGAGATTGAAACTTTTCCACATCATGTCCATGATGGAGAGGGTATCAAGCCATCAGCAGAACCTTCGTTTGCAGAGATACTAAAAAAGATCGGTGAAAATTATAAAAATAAATGATAGAACAGGACCAAACTATTGCTATTGAAAGTTGCTAACACTTGATACACTATTG
>JAURZP010000257.1 GCA_030653335.1 Methanoregula sp.
ATTAGAATCTGCCATTACAGAAAAGTCTATACTCATTAGCGTAATGGCTGCGAATAATGAGATTGGGACAATCGCACCGATTAAGGAAATTGGGAAAATTGCCCATAAACATAATTTGATTTTTCATACTGATGCGGCACAAGCCCTCGGACATATTCCCATTGATGTGAATGAAATGAATATTGATCTTCTATCATTTTCCGGGCATAAGATCTATGGTCCGAAAGGAATTGGAGGGTTGTATATTCGAAGAAAAAATCCCAAAGTTAAACTTGCTCCAATTGTTTTTGGAGGGGGACAGGAAAAAGGGCTGCGTTCTGGAACCTTGAATGTACCTGGTATTGTTGGGTTAGGACAAGCATTGGCAATCGCAGAAAAAGAAATGAGGGCTGATGAGAAGCGTTTCAGAAAATGGACCTCATCAATGCTTGAATCATTTCAGAATATGACGATGGGCATAGAATTGAACGGTCATCCATCACAAAGACTCGCCCATAATCTAAATGTAATATTTCCTGGAATAGAAAGTAAAGCACTGATATATTCTCTGAAAGACGACGTTGCAATTTCTGCGGGATCGGCATGTACAACAACGAGTGTTGAGCCGTCGCATGTTTTACTAGCAATCGGCCGAACGATCGAACAATCTCATACGGCAGTAAGATTCGGTTTGGGACGATTCAATACAGAAAAAGAAATTCAATATACAACAGAGCGCGTAAAGCAAGAGATCAAAAAGTTGGAAAAAATAAAATAATTTTCTTAGTGATAACATCTTGGATGATTAAATCCATAATTTTTGATTCGAACTAAGGAAGTCTTTATGATATTCTCTTAGGATTAAAGATCAAACCCCCAGAGAGCAATTCTTTCACATTCTCCAAGCTTAGCTACAGAATATGTTTCATTTTGTTTTTGATGAAGATTACAAAGACTCATACCAGGTTCCTTAGCATACCCCCACGTACGGTTCAATATATCACTGATGTCTTCCCACAAATCCCCAAAGTCATCAGGTTCCTCATCTGGCTTCCATAGGCCTCTTTCGATTCCAAATGGATTCCACCAAAATTTTAAATCGTCTACTGGAAACTTTGCTTGCGAAAATAAATTAGCACTTGCACCTGATGCGATACGTAATAACAACGACGCACGAGATAACATTTGGACATGTTGATTGTAAGAATCTAAGGGATCTTGTTTATTGGCTTCTTCAATAACTAAAGGATTTTTTCCATTTAAGTTTGTTAAAAGATTTTGTATTCTGATTTTTTCATCTCCTTTGATCCCCAAATTGTCTATCAAAGAATTAACCCGTGACTCAAATTGTTTATACAGATTTGGATCACTTTGAAAATTCTGATTTTTATTTACGGTTGCAAAAATTTCTGTTAGGCTAAGTCGAAGCAAATAATAATCTAATTTTTCAAAACCTGAACCAGTATATTCAAAAACATCCCAAAATTCACAAAGATAATTTAAATCATGATTAAAATTTTGAGCATTTGTATTGATAATTCGTTGAGGGCGATATGACGATTCATTTCTGGCATCTTTATCACATGTTCCAAATATTTGAAGATCTAACCCCCATCGTTTCAATAATTTGTTTATCGTCATTTGATACGAACTCGTTCCTGAAAAAGAGGATAACCAATTAGATAATGGGATATTTCTTGGTTGAATTACTGATGTTATTAGGTTCTTAGCTGAATTAGAACTTGCCCACTCTTCTAATAATAACCAAGCTGCAATATGAGTTCCTGTTTCTGTGTATAAGCCAATACATTCGCTATTCGAATCAACAACTACATGTCGTTTATTAAATATTCCAATTCCTTGAGATGCTAGTATTGACATCGTAGCACGTAATTCGGCGTAATATGCTAGATGTTTGGAATTAGCAATATCCCCACGGCAATGACATTCAATCGCCCTTCCAAGATAGCTCCATCCATCAATGCAATGCAGCGGAACAGAAGCGGAGATATATTCAGAAAGATCGCTATCTAATATTCGGCTTCCTTTTGAATATTTTCGAGAGACTTTCCCAACACAATCTCTATAATAGAAATTATTTTTGTTAATCCAAGACTCATCGTTGAAATTATTGGATAAGTTATCAAAAGATGTTTGAATTGCTTGGCTAGACGCTTGAGCTAACAAAGGTACATCTCTAGGGTCTAAGGGCATTATCTACCCTCTAATATTGCCAATACTTCTTCAGCAGCAATACTCGCAGGACCGGTCTGATTAATTATTTTTTTCAACAAATCTCTTCTCATCGATTTATACCCTGGGCCTCCCCGAAATGCACTTTTAAGAAGAACTTGGTCATCGGTCAGATCCGGTGCAACAGCGGTTCTCCAATCATATTTGGCCATTTTTTCGGTAAGATCATCCATGAATCTGAAAATTTCCTGATTCTTTTTTAAATCGATAATATAATCCCTAACTGCCTGTTCATCCGTGGCTTCATAATCTTCATCAAACAGCCAAGAATTTAACCCAAGATCATTAGATCTAATGAAACACAAATCGTTAACAGTATAGAGAAAACCTCTGTTCCCAATGTCCGTGCTCAATAGTGAAGCTTCACTGACAAATGCAGGATCTAATTTAATTTCTAATCCGGCTGATTGAGTGTCTTCATCATTATCTTGTGATTTCTTTGATGCATTAGTTGATTCGTATTTTCGAACGGATTCAATCCAAGGCTCATCTAAATTACGAATTTTTTCATTCAATAGTTGACCTACAAAAAGGATGAACGCGGCTTGTTGGGCCCGATCCCATTGTAACACATCATTATCTGCAATTTTTGTTCCGTATAAGCCACCAATTTGTCTTCTTTGATTTTTTGTATCTTTAATGAATGTTGCTATGAGTGATCTTATCCAACCTGCTTGAGTAATTATTCCCCTCTGACCTGGATCCCCTAACATATTTATTCGGTGATACCATGGGCTTTGAGGATTTGACCAAAAAGATTCTGTTAATTCTTGCGCACGAGTTTCTCTATAAACTGAAAGACCTTCATGCACGTCATCAAGCCATTCAGCTGTGCGTAGTAAAGGATAGAGATCGAAGGCAAGACTAGTGTTAATTTTTTTCGGTTTGATATTTATCATCCAGAATAAGTACGCTTGCCACCCTTGATCTAATCCATAAAAAGCAACAACTGGAAGGTCAAAGTTTATTTCTTTTAATTCATTTTCAAATGCCCAAAGGCGATGTTGACCATCGATTACTTCGATTGGATGTAATTCATTCGGTTTCCAATCCAGCGACGTAAAATTTTTTGGAAATTTTATTTTTGCATTAGATGAATCACCTTCTTCGATTAAAATTGAGTCATCAACATGCAATTTTTTATTTTTTCGAATCTCATTCGGTTTTAAAATATTTACGACAATTGCTGTCGGCAACCATCCGGGTTTTTTTAAATTTTCATACTTTCCAGAATTTTGTTTTGATTGGGATAATTCTGAATAAGGTGAGCCATTTGAGACATATTCCCTAATTAATGTTGAACGCTCAGGACTGTGCCTCCGTTGAACTCCCTTATCCTCTGCTCTTGGCAAACCGTCCACCGTTGATCGGCGTTCAATCCCGCACAATTTTTTCAACCGAACAGCAGAAATCGAAAATAAATAAAAAAATGGCAGTGGTTTTCTTTTGTTTATATTGTCATATTGAACGTTATCCCAAGAATCTAGCCATTGATTTACTTTAAATGCACAAATTTCATGATTGCTATCATTTAGGATTCCACTCATATATCACATTAATCATTCATTTGATTATAAAAGCTAGGTTTTACGTTTCTATTATTCGATCATAAAAAACAATGACTTTCTTATCCTAACTCTCTGCCATCCTGATGCCGGGAATAACAAATCCTACCCCATTGGGCAAGCCCACGCGGCAAGGGGCGAAGCTCCGTTGAGCGTTAAATCCCCTTCCCCGCCTTCTTCATAAACCACGCCGGAATCTCCGCATCCAACCGCCACACAATACTCATCGGCTTACTCCCCTCATGGCTCACATACCTCGCCGTACCTAAACACACAAACG
>JAURZP010000265.1 GCA_030653335.1 Methanoregula sp.
GATGCGGTCTTCTTCTTTCCGATATCCCGGTCAAAGTGGAGAACCTGGCGGTTTAAATTCGTTAAGTCAACCACATCCATATCGACAATGGTGATCGTTCCCACACCGGCAACGGCAAGGTAGATGGAGACCGGTGAGCCCAGTCCCCCGGCACCGGCAATAAAGATATGCGCTTTTTTCAGCCGCTCCTGCCCATCTTCACCGAAGAGCATCATCTGCCGTTTATATCGTTCAAGTTCCCGTTCTGAAAACATTGCTCACCTGATTTTTCTTAATCCATGCAGCCGGCTCTTAGTGCTGGCAGGTCATATCTTCATGTTCATGCGAGTGGGGATTCTTTTCCACCCAAGGTTCAAGTCCTTTTTTCACCCGGTAATCATTGATCGCCTTGTGGATCCCTTCTTCGGCCAGCACCGAGCAGTGCATCTTGATAGGAGGGAGACCTTCGAGTGCCTCGGCCACCGCCATGTTTGAGACATCCCACGCCTCTTCAAGTGTCTTTCCCCGGACCAGTTCCGTTGCCATACTGCTGGATGCGATCGCAGCCCCGCAGCCGAACGTTTTGAACTTCGCGTCAGTGATGACGTTGTTTTCAATCTTTAAGAAGATCTTCATGATGTCCCCGCAGACGGGATTTCCTACTTCCCCTATACCGTCAGCATTCTCGATCTCGCCAACATTTCGCGGGTTTTTGAAATGGTCCATCACCTTGTCACTGTACATTGCAGCCACTTTCCTCTCCGCTCTTTAAGTATAATGGTGACATATCCCGCAGTTTTTTAACGATTTTTGGGAGCACTTCGAGCACGATATCCACATCCTTTTCTGTATTTGCATCGCCAAGCGTGAGCCTGAGCGAGCCGTGCGATATCTCAACCGGCAGACCGGTTGCGAGCAGCACATGTGACGGTTCAAGTGATCCCGAGGTACACGCACTCCCAGTAGAAGCGCAGATGCCCTCGTCATCCAGCCACAGCAGCATAGACTCGCCTTCGATAAATTCAAAACTCACATTGAAGTTTCCCGCGAGGCGTTGTTCCGGGTGACCATTGAGCCGGGTATGGGAAATTGTTGAAAGAACGCCTTTGATGAGGCGTTCCCTCATGGAACGAATCTTTGCGGAATGTCCTAAGATATCGGCAGTTGCCAGCTCGATTGCCTTTCCAAGACCGACAATGCCGGCAATATTTTCAGTACCGGCACGTCTCCTGCGCTCCTGACCCCCACCATGGATCAGATTCTCGATCCGGACACCTTTTTTAATGTAGAGCGCGCCTGTCCCTTTAGGGCCATAGAACTTATGGGCAGACAGCGAGAGCAGGTCGATGTTCTGCGTCTTTACATCAATCGGCACGCTCCCGATTGCCTGCACGGCATCGGTATGAAAGTACACCTTGTGCTTGCGGGCGATCGCCCCGAGTTCGGCGACAGGTTCGATTGTCCCGATCTCGTTGTTCGCGTACATTATCGAGATCAGGATTGTTTTGTCCGTGATCGCCTTTTCAAGCACCGCCGGATCCACAAGCCCGTACTGGTCAACGGGGAGGTACGTGACTTCAAATCCTTCCTTTTCTAGATAATGGCAGGTGTGAAGCACCGCATGGTGCTCGATCTGCGAGGTGATGATATGATTGCCCCGCTTCCTGTTTGCAAAGGCCACACCCTTGATCGCCCAGTTATCCGACTCGCTCCCTCCTGAAGTAAAATAAATCTCGTCCGGGTCAGCACCCAACGCGTTTGCCGTCTGCATCCTTGCGACATCGATCGCTTTTTTCGATTCGCGGGCAATACCATAGATGGATGACGGGTTACCGAAATGTTCCGTAAAGTAGGGTATCATTTCCTTCAACACCTCTGGTTTTACAAACGTGGTTGCGGAATGATCCATGTAGATTGTACGCTTTGCACCCATGGCTTTTCTCTTACCTGAATATGTTCGCGGATGGCGGATTATTCTTTTCCATCCGTGTATACTGAAAAACCACATTCTTTGATTCTGCGAACCGGAAACCGGCTCATGAACCCGGAAGATATTTGTGGTTTCCCGACTCAATTCACAATTGTGAATGCAATATATTATGTGACAACTAGGATAACTTAAACGTTGTGATACCATGGAAGCCCCTTGTCAGAAAATAGTCTGGGATGTGCTCCCGGCAATCCGGGCAGCGATAGCAGTCGAACTCGTCAGGTGCGGGGTCTCCCAGGTAGAGGCATCACGAATGCTTGAGATTGCGCCGTCCGCAGTCTCACAGTACCTTTCCGGCAAACGCGGGTACAGGATCGAATTCGAAGACGAAGTGAAAAAGTCCATTGCCCTGCTGGCACAGGATCTGATCGATAAAAAAGATGTTAAGGTTATTGAACGAATCTGCGGGATATGCCGCCAGCTCCGCAGTGAGGGTGTATGTGCCGGTCCTGCACCTGAAAGGTGCGGTTAATAATTTTATAACAAATCCCGTTTGACAGGTTAAAAAAAATTCCGTGGCCTCCATGAATACGAGTAAAAAGACTAAGGCGCTCA
>JAURZP010000266.1 GCA_030653335.1 Methanoregula sp.
TGGCTGAACAGTTCCAGTTATCCAGCATTTACCAACGGGAAGTTCTTCGGAGTCCAGGGAGTATTATCGGACATCACCGAACGCAAACAGGCAGAAGAAGCGCTGCAAAAGAGCGAGGAGAAGTTCCGGATTGTCGCTGATTATACCTATGACTGGGAATACTGGATCACTCCTGAGGGGACGTATGCCTACATGAGCCCGTCATGTGAACGCATTACCGGTTATTCCGCCAGCGAATTTTATAAAAACCCCTCGCTGTTTGATGAAATTATCCATCCCGATGATAATGCAGCGTATTGTGAGCACATGGAGCTGAGCTATGTCTCTTCCAGTCCTGAATCGGTGGAATACCGGATTGTCCGTAAGGACGGGGGCATACGGTGGATATCCCATATCTGCCAGCCGATGTACAACCGTAAAGGCGAGCTGCTGGGAAGGCGCAGCAGCAACCGGGATGCTACTGAACACAAACAGGCAGAAATGGCATTGCAGGAGAGCGAAGAGAAGTACCGGGCGTTTTTTGCCACATCCATGGACTGCGTGTTTATCACAACTCGCGAGGGGAAGTGGATTGATTTCAATGACGCGACCATTGACCTATTTGGGTATGACAGCCGAATAGAACTGAAAAATATTGCAATCAGGGACTTGTATGCAGATCCTGATGTGAGGGATGCGCATATCAGGTACATCAGTGAACGGGGACATTCACTGGAATACCCGGTCAATTTACGGAAGAAAGACGGTACGGTCATCAACACCCTGATCACGTCAATTGCACGAAAGGATTCCGATGGGAACACCCTCGGTTTCCAAGGCTCAATCCGGGATATCACGGAGAAGAAGATCACACAGGACCGAATCGAAGAACTGCTCCGTCTGCAGGAAGAACAGCTCAGGATCATCAATACCAGCCCGGCTGTTGCATTCCTCTGGAAAGCAGAGGAGAACTGGCCGGTCGAAATGGTGACCCGGAATATCTCCCAGTTTGGGTATTCGGTTGACGATTTCAAATCTGGCAGGGTGTTGTACAGTTCTATTATCCACGCCGACGATTTCGGGCGCGTAGGTGCGGAGGTGACATACAACAGCGCCAACAACATCGATGAGTTTATCCAGGTATACCGGATTCTTGGTAAAGACCGATCAGAATACTGGATCGAGGACTATACCCACATCCGCCGTGATAAAACCGGGAAGATCACCCACTACGAAGGGATCGTCATTGATATCACCCAGCGCAAGCGTGCTGAAGAAGAGATAAAACGGTCAATCGAACGGTTCAGAACGGTCATGGACAGCATCGATGCATTCGTGTATGTCGCAGACATGAAAACCTATGAACTCCTGTTCATCAACAAATACGGCAGGGATATCTGGGGCGAGATTGAAGGAAAGGTCTGCTGGCAGACAATCCAGTCCGGCCAGGACAGACCCTGCCCGTTCTGCACCAATGACCGCCTCGTTGACGACAACGAAAACCCGACCGGGATTTATAACTGGGAATTCCAGAACACCGTGAACGGCCACTGGTATGACTGCCGCGATTCGGCAATCCGCTGGCTTGACGGTCTCCTCGTGAGGATTGAAATTGCAACCGATATAACCGGGCGCAAACAGATTGAAGGAGCGCTGCGCGAGAGCGAACAAAAGTTCCGGGATCTGTTTGAAAACTCACGGGACGGGATCGTCATTGCTGATCTCAGGACCAAAAAATTTGTTGACAGCAATGACATGTTCTCCCGCATGCTCGGATACTCTCCGGAAGAGATCAAAGATCTTGGTCTGATGGAAATCCATCCCGAAGGTGACCGGTCACTTGCTTTTGAAGTTTTTGAAAAGATGGTGAGACGCGAGATGAATATTGCCGAGAACCTGCCGGTAAGGCGCAAAGACGGCATGATTTTCTATGCCGATATCTCCGCTTACCCGATCAACATATCCGGCAAAGACTATCTGGTAGGGGTATTCAGAGACATCACCGAGCGCAGGCAGGCCGAGGAGTTAAAAAAACATTTCACCGAAGAGCTGGAACTGCAGGTTAAATCCCGCACGCAGGATCTGGAGACCTCACTGGATGAAAAAATTGTCCTCCTCAGGGAAATCCATCACCGGGTAAAAAACAATCTCCAGATCATCATCAGCCTTGTCAACCTCCAGATGCGCAAGATTGAAGACCCGCAGCTGAAACAGGTAATGACCGAAACAAAGAACCGTGTGCGGGCAATGTCCCTTGTGCACGAAAAACTCTACCAGTCAGAGAATTTCTCCCGGATCGATTTTGCGGATTACACCCGCTTCCTTGCCACCCAGCTAATCTCCTATTACGGCACGGATTTTCGAAGGGTACAGCTGGATTTTGCAATGCGTGAGATCATGGTGGATATCAATACCGCTGTTCCCCTTGGCCTGCTCATAAACGAGCTCATCTCCAATGCCCTCAAACATGCCTTCTTGCAGGGAAGGGAAGGGACGATCAGCATCAGTGGCGGGTCCGATGGCGATCTCATCACGCTGGTTGTCCGGGATAACGGTATCGGGATACCGCCGGATCTTGACTGGAAGAACACTACATCGCTCGGCATGCGCCTTGTGACCAGCCTTGTCGACCAGATTGACGGGACCATCACCCTGGATCGTAATCAGGGAACAGCCTTTACAATAACGGTCCGGAGAAAACCCGCATCAGAAGGTGCTTAAATGATCGACGGTAAAGGAGCACTGTTGCCGCAGTTACCGGATTGCAGTGATTTGTTCAGGGTAAGAATCTGCCCACCCTGTACCGCAGTATTGTCTTTTAAGGAGTGAACCATGAAATCAGGTGAATCCCCCAAAAAAACCGTAGAGAAGAGCTCCATGGTGACCGGTGCTGATCTGGAAGAAGCACTCCGGCAGAGCGAGGCGAGTTATCACAATCTGTTCAACACGATCCGGCAGGCCATCTATATCCAGGATCACGAGGGAAGATTTGTCGAAGTTAACGACGGGGCGTGTGCCATGTATGGGTATACCCGCGAGGAGTTCATCGGCAGGACCCCTGAATTTCTGGCAGCACCGGGGCTCAATGATTTCAATGATATTATGGAGCAGATCCGGAAAGCATTTACAGGGGAGCCACAGCAGCTTGAGTTCTGGGGCAGGCGTAAAAACGGGGAGATCTTCCCAAAAGATGTCCGGCTTTACAAAGGCACGTATTCCGGCAACGATGTCCTGATAGTGGTTGCATCCGATATCACTGAACCGAAGCGGGCGGAAAAGGCGCTCCATGAGAGTGAGGCGCTCTTCCAGGCGGTTTTCAATAACGCAAACGATGCGGTTTTTTTACACGAGTTAACTCCAGAGGGCCCCGGGAAGTACCTGCTGGTCAACGATGTTGCCCTGAGATGGCTGGGATATTCCCGCAAAGAACTCCTGAATATGACGCCACGGGATATCGTGCCGGAAAATATCGGGAAAAAACTCATGCCGGACATCATGGAGATACTGGCAAAAAGCGGGCATGCCATGTTTGAATCCGTGCACCAGCGAAAAGATAAGAGCACATACCCGGTTGAAGTAAGCACTCATATATTCCCGTTCGGGAAACGAACCGTGGCGCTCTCCATTACCCGGGATATCACCTTAAGAAACCAGGTACTGGACGCACTCAGGGAGAACGAGGCCAAGTTCCGCTTCCTGACCGAAAAGATGAACGACATTGTATGGACAACTGATCTAAACTTCAGAACCACGTATGTCAGCCCGTCAATAGAAAATGTCCTCGGGTTCACTCCGGAAGAGCGGATACAGCAGGACGTGACCGGGCAGATAACCCCGAAATCACTTACCCTTATCCAGACCCTGCTCGCACAGGAGCTTGAGCGTGAACAAAAAGATCTTTCTGATCCTGAGCGGACAATCACCCTCCCGCTGGAGTATTACCATAAGAACGGTTCGACCGTCTGGCTGGAATGCCTGATATCCGGCATACGGGATGAGACTGGAGTCCTGACCGGGATCCACGGGGTATCCCGCGATATCACCGAACGGAAGCGGATGGAAAAAGCGCTGCAAGATAGTGAGGAGCGGCTGCGGCTTGCGCAGACCAGTGGAAACATCGGAATGTGGGACTGGACCGTCAACACAAGCGATCTGCACTGGTCACCAGAACTAGAGGCCCATTATGGCCTGAGCCCCGGAACAATACGGACGTACGATGATTGGCGACAACGTGTCCATCCGGATGATATTGATAAGGTTGAATCTGACAGAGATGCTGCGATCGCCAGTCATGCACCGTTTGTCCTACAGTTCCGGATCCTCCACAGTTCCGGTGAGATACGGTGGATGACCGTAAAGGGAAAGGCATTCTATGATGATGCGGGGGAAGTTTCCCGCGTGATCGGCATTACTATCGACATCACTGATCAGAAAGCAGCAACAGAAGCCCTCCGTATCGCCAGTGCATACAATCGCAGCCTGCTGGAAGCAAGCCCTGATCCCTTCGTGGCAATTAGTCCGGAAGGAAAAATCACCGATGTTAATACTGCAACCGAGCGGGTCACGGGAATATCAAGGGAGGCTCTCATCGGTACTGACTTTTCCCAGTACTTTACTAATCCGCAGAAAGCCAGCGATGGATATGAACAGGTCTTCTTAAAATGTCATGTCCGGGACTACCCGCTGGAGATCCGTCATACAGACGGACACGTCATACCCGTGCTCTATAACGCAGCAGTCTACAGGGATGAGCAGGGGAAAATCAAAGGAGTCTTTGCCACTGCACGTGACATCACCCTGCACAAAAAGGCAGAAGAAGCGCTCCGTCAGAGCGAGGAGCGGTACCGGCATCTTTTCAATGCGGTCACCGACTATGTCTTCACCGTCCGGGTTAAAGCCGGGCATGCTGTCAAGACCGTACACGGGCCAGGCTGCAAAGCGGTTACCGGTTACTCATCCCGGGATTTCAGCAGGGATTCCGGCTTGTGGCTCCGTATGGTGGTTGAGGAAGATAAGGCAGCAGTAACCGGGCAGGCAGAAAAAATACTTGCAGGGGAAGAGGTACGATCCATAGAACACCGGATTGTACATAAAAGCGGGGAAATCCGCTGGGTAATGAATACCCTGGTATCCCGCTATGACGCAACAGGAAACCTGATCGCATATGACGGCCTGATCCAGGATATCACTGCCCGGAAACAGGTCGAACTGGCACTCATGAAGAGCGAGACGCAGCTGAATGCGATCATAAGGGGATCCCCTGTTCCGATGTTTGTCATTGACCATCGCCACCGGGTAATCTCGTGGAACAAGGCCCTGGAAGGTACCACCGGTATTGCGGCAGGAGATATCCTTGGGACTACCCTGCACTGGAAAGCGTTTTACCCGGCGGAACGTGCCTGCCTTGCTGACCTGCTGCTTGACAACACCCCTGAAAAGATTTCGGAACTCTACGCCGATAAATGGAAAGAATCAGAGATTGTTAAGGGAGCTATTGAGGCGACCGATTTCTTCCCCCACTTGGGATTGGGGGGGAAATGGCTCCATTTTATGGCGGCTCCCATTATCGACAGCGGGGGAAACCTGATCGGTGCGGTAGAAACTCTCGAAGATATCACCCGGCTCGTGATGGCCCGGCAGGATCTTAAGGAGAGCGAATCACGATACAGCGCCCTCTTTACCAACAACTACTCGGTCTCGCTCCTCATCGACCCGGACACCGGTAGGATCATCGATGCAAATGAAGCGGCAGTGCAGTATTACGGGTATTCCCGCGATCAGCTGACGG